>CAIXHD010000584.1 GCA_903919065.1 uncultured Bacteroidota bacterium | reverse complement strand
CGACCTGGTTCAATATTTTGATGAGATCATTGACGTAAAGAAACTTTAAAAATTCCGACTTATTTACCTTTATGATCAATGATAATTTGCTGCAAGTCCCATTACAGGCGGATTCAATATAATCCAATAGAAGCGCCTGTCAGGCAGATTTCAATATCACAGTCGTTAAGGCATTGTATCTCCTCAAATTTCAATAGCTTTGCTCCTTGTACAATCCAATCCCGGTAATGGTTGATAAAAAGACCTTGTCTGAAAGAGATATCTGTTCCAAATACATCACGCCAGCCCTGATTCAAGCTGGATGGGACAGCCAGAAACAGATGCTGGAAGAGGTTTCGTTCACCGATGGAAAGATATATGTCAGGGGTAAATTGACGGCCCGGGGAGCCCGCAAACGGGCCGATTACATCCTTTACTTTAAACCCAACATACCGGTTGCCATTATCGAAGCCAAGGATAATACCTATTCTGTCAGGGCTGGCATCCAGCAGGCGCTTGATTATGCCAGGATACTGGACATCCCTTGTGTGTTCAGCAGCAATGGCGATGGATTTCTTTTCCATGACCGCACTGCATCCGGTGCTGATATTGAAACGGAATTATCCTTGGATGCTTTTCCGTCACCTCAGCAGTTGTGGGAAAAATACAAAAAATTCAAGGGCATAACGACCCCTGATGCCGAGAAAATCGCATCCCAGGATTATTACTTTGATGGTTCAGGCCGAAGGCCCAGATATTACCAGCAGGTGGCCATCAACCGAACAGTGGAAGCCATTGCCAACAACCAGCCCAGAATTCTTCTGGTTATGGCTACCGGAACGGGGAAAACATACACTGCTTACCAGATCGTTTACCGCCTCTGGAAAGCCGGAGTGAAGAAACGAATATTGTTTCTGGCCGATCGCACTGCCTTGATTGACCAGGCTCAGAAAGGAGATTTCAAACATTTCAGGGATAAAATGACCATTGTGAGAAACCGAATGATTGATAAGTCCTATGAAGTTTATCTCGCCTTGTACCAGGGACTGACCGGCAGCGAAGAAGAAAAAAACATCTACCGGCAATTCAGTCCCGGCTTCTTTGATTTGATTGTGATTGATGAATGTCATCGCGGCTCTGCCAGGGAGGATTCAGCATGGCATGAAATTCTCAACTACTTCCACAAAGCTACCCATATCGGACTTACTGCAACGCCACGCGAAACCAGTGAAATAAGCAACACCGAGTATTTTGGCGACCCGATCTATACCTATTCGCTCAAACAGGGCATTGATGACGGGTTCCTTGCTCCCTACCGGGTGATCAGGGTCGGGCTGAATGTTGATTATGAAGGCTGGCGCCCTGAAGATGGAAAAACTGACAAGGATGGGAACCCGGTGGACGACAGAATATACAACACCCGCGATTACGACAAGAACCTGGTAATCGATGAGCGGACTGCAACGGTGGCAATGAAAGTCTCCGAATTTCTGAAAGGATACGACCGGTATGCAAAATCCATCGTCTTTTGCGTCGATATTGATCATGCCGAAAGAATGCGATCGTGCCTTTCAAAGGAAAATGCCGACCTGGTGGCGGTCAACTACAAGTATATCATGCAGATCACCGGCGACAATGATGAAGGGAAACGGGAACTCTACAATTTCACCGACCCTGAATCTCAGTTTCCGGTCATTGTTACCACTTCCGAGCTGCTAACCACTGGCATCGATGCCCAAACCTGCAAAGTGATCGTGCTGGATGCGAACATTGCCTCGATGACCAAATTCAAGCAGATTATAGGCCGTGGTACCCGAATCAATGAAGAATACGGGAAGATGTTCTTCACCATCCTTGATTTCAGAAATGCCACCGATTTGTTTGCCGATAAAGATTTTGACGGCGATCCGATCAGGGTCAAGCCTGTATCGGAGGAAACAGATCTGTCTTGTATCATCGATGAGGAAGAAAATGATGAAACCCCGATCCTGGATGAAATAACCGGCGATAAGATAATAGTTGAAAAACCACTGATCCGTTATCCTGAACCGGAAAATCCTTCCCTGGCAAATGAACCCAGACATAAGGTTTATGTTAACGGCGTGGATGTATCAGTGTTGGTTAGCCGGGAACTCTATTTTGATCAGCATGGCAAGCCAATCACCAGTAGCCTGAAAGATCATACCCGTAAAATTATCAAAGGAAGTTATGTCTCCTTCGATGATTTCATCAATAAATGGAATTCTGCCGATCAGAAAGCTGCAATCATTGAAGAGCTGCAACAACAGGGGGTCATGGTTGAAGCGCTATATGAAGCGGTGAATAAAGATATTGACCTGTTTGACCTGATCTGCTATGTGGCCTATGATAAACCGCCGCTGACCAGGAAGGAACGCGCAAACAATGTAAAGAAACGCGATTTCTTTACCCGGTATGGTGATCAGGCACGGCAGGTTTTGGAAAAACTTTTAGACAAGTATGCCGATGAAGGGGTTGAAGACATTGAATCCCTTGATGTATTGAAAGTGAAACCCTTT
>CAIXHD010000583.1 GCA_903919065.1 uncultured Bacteroidota bacterium | reverse complement strand
AATGGTTATCTGCCGGCCATCATAAATGAAAATATTTGAAAAAGACTGGAAATATATTTTACCGTTATGGGCTATGATCCTCCAAATTTCATCGTTGTGAAGGGTGTTTGGAGCCAACAACTTTTTACTCAGCGACGTATAGGTTAGTACACCACAATTATCGCGGTTCCAGTATCCGAATTCCTGATAAGAACCTACATAAATATTGTCATCATCTCCGATCGATACTGATCTGACGATCCCGTTATCAGGCATCATAAACAGATTCCAGTTGGCTCCATCGAACTCCAGAAGTCCTTTGTCATTACCAAAATAGGTTAATCCGTTTTTTCCTGTAGCAACGGACCAGTTCTGGTTATCGCCTCCATAGGTCCTTTTATCGTAGTTGATAATAAAAGGCTTTCCAACAAATTGCGGATAGAGTGAAGTCCATGGAAATATGGACAACAATACCAATATGCCTGCAAAACGCAACTTCATATTTTAACGGATCGGAATAACGGTACACAAAATAACAAATTCTCCGTTTTAATCCGGTTCGATTATCTTTGGATCCAAAATTACATTCAATTATGGAAATATTTCTTCATGCGGAGGCATGGATTGCCCTGCTCACTCTAACTTTTCTGGAGATTGTACTTGGAATAGACAATATTATTTTCATTTCCATTGCAACCGGAAAACTGCCAAAAATACATGAACCAAGAGTCAGAACAATCGGGATGATATTGGCATTGGTGTTCAGAATAGGCTTACTGATTTCAATTACCTGGATTATCAAGCTGACCAATCCTCTGTTTACCATTGGTGAAAATGCATTTTCTATCCGCGATATCATCCTGCTGGCTGGTGGAATTTTCCTGATCTGGAAAAGCGTAACGGAAATACATGATAAAACACTCGCTGAGCATCATGAATTGCGAACAAAAAACAAAGTAACCCCAGCTGCTGTTATCGTCCAAATTGTTATTCTCGACATGGTATTTAGTTTCGACAGCATTCTTACTGCCATTGGATTAAGTAAGCAGTTACTCATCATGATTATGGCGATCGTTATTGCTATGGTTGTCATGATCTCGTTTGCAGGAGCCATAAGCAAGTTTATCAACAGAAATCCGACGCTTCAAATCCTGGCATTAGCCTTTCTTATCCTGATAGGTTTCACGCTAACCATGGAAGCTTTCCACAAGGAGATCCCCAAAGGATATGTGTATGTTGCAGTGCTGTTCTCATTTTCAGTGGAACTGATTAATTTGCGCGTACGGAACAAGGCAGAACAAAACAAACCCGAAAAATTATGAAAGCGATATTCCTGATTCGGAATGGTGAAGGCAGCGAGGCATTTGAAATCAGGGAAACACCTGTACCGGATCCAGGACCAGGTGAGGTTTTGATAAAAGTGGAATCATTTGGTCTGAATTATGCCGATGTTATGGCTCGTCGCGGCCTTTACAAGGCAGCTCCACCAATGCCGTCAGTGCTTGGATATGACGTAGCAGGTACGATTCACGCTATTGGTAAGGCTACTCCCGGATATTCCATTGGACAGCGTGTGGCCGCATTAACCCGTTTTGGTGGTTACGCGGAATACGCAATAACCCAGGCTTCTGCAATCATCCCCCTACCCGATTCAATGTCAATGCCTTTGGCAACAGCTCTCGCAACACAAGCTTCAACCGCAGTCTACAGTTCGATGTTTGGAACCCGGATTTACTCCGGCGATCGCATCCTGATTCATGCCGCTGCAGGTGGCGTAGGAACCATTCTTGTTCAACTGGCTAAAGCTAAAGGGTGCATTGTTTTTGGCTCTGCCTCAGCTTTGAAACATAAATACCTTAAAGATATCGGGGTAGATTTTGTTATTGACTCCCATGGTGCTGATCCCTTTGCTGAACTTTCAAGTCAATTGTCGGGACACAAACTTGATGTGGTTTTCGACAATATTGGCGGAAAAAGTTTTAAAAAGGGCTTGCAATTACTGGGTCCGGGAGGTAGGATTATCGCTTATGGTGCCGCCGCTCAGAACCGTGGAAACAGATCAAGCCAGCTGAACACTCTCCGGGTTGGCCTGGGTTTTGGCTTTCACTCTCCCATCGGCCTGATCGTAAAATCGCAATCAATAATCGGGGTAAATATGCTGTCCCTTGCCGATAATAAACCCCTTGTATTAAAAGAGGTTATGGCGGAAGTCAGCCGTTTGGCCAAGGAAGGAATCATCAACCCTCTACTTGGAAAAGAATTTCCTGCAGACCGAATAGGTGAAGCACACGATTTCCTGGAATCGAGAAAATCAACAGGAAAAATTGCATTATCCTGGTAGTTTTTCTACTCTTTCTT
>CAIXHD010000582.1 GCA_903919065.1 uncultured Bacteroidota bacterium | reverse complement strand
TCATAGGTGTTGGGCCGTGCATTGTTAGCCGCGCGCATAGCAAGACCATAGGTTTCCAAAGCGATAAACGGATCCGGTTGTGTAACATCCAGGTAGAAGTTGTCGTCAGAAATATAAGTTTCCCCCGGATCCACTAAACGACCCACGGGATCCTCGGCCCTCATATCAATTTTACCCTCACGTACGGCAACCCACTTCCCAAACTCCTTGTTGGCCAGACCGCCCCATACCAGCGACAATCGTTTTTCATCAGCCGTGCAAGTCAACAGGAGACTGTTTGGACAGGCCCGGTTCAGCCCCTTCTCGATACGCGGGACATCGGCACCTGCAGCGCCGTTGAGGGTTTGCGGCACATCCAGTGACTTTCCTGCAAGCACCCGTCCATGTACCATCGGCGAAGCCTTCATTAACCGGGCTCCCTGGTGCATAGTATTCCGCATGCCGAAACCCATGACTACACCACCCCTTCCATCATACAGGGTAAAACTGAAGAGATACACAGGGATCGCCCGGGTCCCGGGATGCTCCATCGCCACCACCAACCGGTGACCGTGGCCCAATGCATTATTGACCTCCTCCTGCTTCCCCGTGAAACTCATGCCATCGGTATTATTCCATGAATCTGCTGCCACTGCCGCCTGGTCAATCATCAATTTTCCGGTGGCCTTGTCGGTAATTGTAAAAGTGCCATTTGACATATCGAATGCCAGGGAAACAATGTCATTGGAAAGGATAACCTGATCTGACTGTTTATCCTGATTCAATTCAACCGCAGACACCATCGCAGGCAAAGATGCCCACCCGAGCATCATGACTGCCAAATACATGGAGAACTTGCTCATATGATATATATTTCATTCAATCTGTTAATAATCAATATATCCGTACTTATTGACTTTATAGCCCCACTTGCTGATGTAATAATCGCGGGGCTTAAAATCATCTCCGATTTTCTTAAGTTCCGTTTGCAGCGAAGATTGAAGTTTTTTTTGCAGCCGGGCATATCCTGCATTGCCGGCAAGATTATTCATCTGCATCGGGTCAGTGTTGTTATCGTACAGCAGCCAGGGGCCTTTGAGCGTTTCCACATACGTGTACCGGCTGGTATAAATCCCCCGGTACTCCTCCTTCAGAACGGCAGCCGATGGTGATACGCTCATGATCAGCGCAGCTTTTTCCCTCTTTTCCCGGGGTTTTGTTATTGCTTCGGACATATCCTCTCCTTCCACCGTTTCAGGCACCGCGATACCCGATAAGGAAAGTAGCGTCGGGAGTATATCGGGAGTATTTAAAGGTGCGCTGATCCGAATTTTTTTATCTCCAAAACGGGCAGGATAACGGAGGAGGAAAGGTACCCTCACCGATTCGGCCCAAGGAACCTGTTTCTGCGTTGGTCGCACCCCTTGTGATCCCATCATTTCGCCATGGTCCGAAGTAAATACAAAGATGGTATTCTCCGACAGGCCTGCTTCAATAACAGCGCGTTGCAAATCACCCATGCATTTATCCAGTGCTGCAATGTGTGCGTAATAACCT
>CAIXHD010000581.1 GCA_903919065.1 uncultured Bacteroidota bacterium | reverse complement strand
TGGTGGAAGTTGTTCCCCGCGATGGCCTTCGCAAAAGGTTCCATGCTATCCAATCCGATAACCGCATCACTCTTGAGCTGGACCGTGATGGATTTGCTGCAGAAAAGCCTATCCGGGTAGAAATGGATTTCGGCCAGATGAGTTTCGAACTCGAAAACAGAACCAATAATAGCCATACAACAAATCTGACCGTACATTCAAGCCTGGCCAAAAGCCTCTCATTAAGAGTCAACAATAAACCTTTAACCGGAACAAAATCAGGTGAGAATTGGGTGTTTGCGATCCCGGTAACCGGGAAACGAACTGCCATAATCCTAACCTTGAAATCCTCCGGTTAAAACCAAAAAAAACCGCCCCAGTAGAAGAGGGCGGTCTTTCGAAATTATAGGATTATTATCGGCAGATAATCAGTTTATTCTTTTTGTTGTTTACGTGTATTGTAATTTCATAGAAACAGGCCATAATCGTGCCCGATATGTTTAAATGCTATCTATCAATTATTTATGGATTTACTCCCACCGAATTTATTCCATTATATGACATTTCTTTCCCACAACCGGAATTTGAATAATCCTCCGAAATCTGCATATTTGCTATTAATTCGCACATTATCAAACCCTCCGGTTGAAACCGGAGGCTATTAATATCATAAATCCATCATTCGATACCCCGGTTAAAACCGGGGCCTATTAATAATACACTCTGATCAACAAATCACCTCATCAACTCCTTGCTATGAAATACCTCCTCTCCCCAATTCCCGCGCTAGCCTTGATAATAATGATGGCTTCGTGCCAGCCTACCACCTATCAGCGTGACTTATCAGGCACCTGGAAATTCCGGATCGACTCGCTGGATGAAGGGGTAAATCAGAAGTGGTTTGCCGAGGCATTTCCGCTCGACACGTTACATCTTCCGGGTTCGCTGGCGGAGAACGGCAAAGGGTTTCTGGTGACTGTCAAAACAAAGTGGACCGGACAGGTAGTGGATCAGTCATGGTTTACAGCCGATAAATACGAGAAATACCGCAAGCCGGGAAATGTTAAGATTCCATTCTGGCTGCAACCGGAATTCTACTATGTTGGAGCCGCCTGGTATCAGCGGGAAATAAAAATTCCGTCGGCATGGAAAGGCAAAAGGATTGTACTCACCCTTGAGCGCTGCCATTGGGAATCATCGATCTGGATTGATGGAAACTTTGCCGGCAAGATGAACAGTCTGGCTACGGCACATCAGTACGACCTGTCAAAAATCGCCACATCCGGGTCCCATCTTCTGACCATCAGAATGGATAATCGGATGATTGTCGATGTCGGGCAGAATGCACATAGTGTCTCCGACCATACCCAGTCGAACTGGAATGGCGTTGTCGGCAAGATGACCATTGAGGCCCTCCCGGTTGTCAGTCTGGGAAATATAAAGCTCTATCCTGATATTGAAAATCATGTTGTCAAAATTGTCGGAGGGATCGAAAACAGCTCCCCCGGGACCCAATCGATATCTGTTGAAGTAGTTGTGAGTCCTTATGGGAAACCAGGCAATGCTCTGAATCCCATCCGGATGAAAAAAGAAATCCCGGCCGGAACTGAGGCATTTCAACTCGTTTATCCAATGGGAGATGATTGCCTGCTGTGGGATGAATTTTCGCCCAACCTGTACAATATGAGTGTTAGCCTGACCATGGCAGAAACGAAGGATGTGCAGAAAACCGACCTGTTGTTCGGCATGCGTGATTTCAAAACCCAGGGAACGCGGCTGGCCATTAATGGTCGTCCGACTTTTCTCCGGGGCACCCTGGAATGCGCCATATTCCCAAAAACGGGATATCCTGCCCTGAAAACTGAAGAGTGGCAGAGGATATATAAAATTATTAAAGCCCACGGCCTCAACCATATGCGATTTCATTCCTGGTGTCCACCGGAAGCTGCCTTTATTGCGGCAGATATCGAGGGGATATATCTCAATGTGGAGTGCGGAGCCTGGACCGATGTTGGCACAGGAAACACTTTTGATGACTGGCTCTATTCAGAAAGTGAGCGTATTGTAAATAATTACGGAAATCATCCGTCGTTTGTAATGATGTCATACGGCAATGAGCCGGGGGGCAGCAATCAGGTTAACTTTCTCAATGATTTTGTAACCTATTGGAAAAACAAGGATAAGCGTCGGGTTTATACCTCAGGCTCCGGTTGGCCAACCGTTCCTTCTTTCGATTTTTACAGTACGGCGAGTCCAAGAATTCAGGGGTGGGGACAGGGCCTCAACAGTATCATCAACGCCCAGCCACCACAAACTGCATATGATTTCAGCGATATCATCGCGAAAGACTTTCCCGGAAAGCCGGTGGTCAGTCATGAAATCGGCCAGTGGTGCGTTTACCCGGATTTGAAAGAAATTTCACAATATACCGGAGTTCTCAAAGCCAAAAATTTTGAAATTTTCAAGGAGACCCTGGAAGCGAATCATCTCGGACAACTCGCCGATTCGTTTCTGCTGGCGTCGGGCAAGTTGCAAGCCCTTTGTTATAAAGCCGACATTGAGGCAGCCATGCGCACACCCGGAATGGCTGGATTCCAATTATTGGATCTGCACGATTTCCCGGGACAGGGAACTGCCCTCGTGGGCGTTTTGAATCCATTCTGGGAGCAAAAGGGATATATCACCCCTGCGGAATATAGCCTGTTTTGCAATTCGGTATTACCACTTGCCCGCATGAACAAATTGATTTTGAATGCTGATGAAACCTTTAAAGCCGATATTGAGATTGCGAATTATGGTCCGGTGGACCTGAAAGAAGTCAGAGGACCAATCAGAATTCTGAATACTGAAGGACAAATGGTTAAGGAGGCATCGTGGTCGGCGGCGGCAGTTCCAACCGGGACCAATACCGCTGTTGGAAAGATTGAATGGGCATTATCCGGAGTAACAAAAGCATCGAAATTCACACTCGAAGTGAGTGTTGGCGAAAGGATTAACAGATGGGATTTCTGGGTCTATCCAACGGCAGTACCAAAATCGGAAATTCAGGTTTTCACCAGTGTTACATCTCAATTAACCAAGATATTGGAACAGGGTGGTTCGGCAATTCTGAGTCTGGGTCCTGATGGCGTAGCTCCCGAAAAAGGAGGCAATATCGCCCTCGGGTTTTCA
>CAIXHD010000580.1 GCA_903919065.1 uncultured Bacteroidota bacterium | reverse complement strand
GTCTCTCGCTCCTGGAGCGCTTCAATCGCAACCTTGGCCTTGAAGGCTGCCGAATGATGTTGTCTTTTTGCTTTCATTTTCACTGGTTTAAAGTTAAATTTTTCAACTTAACCAGTGGTCCTATTATTGGGTAGTATTATATAGAGCTAGTTCTTGATTTGATTCCCAGATTATTGCAGGTTAAGATGCGTAAGTTGAATCTCCGTACTCTGGGAGATATTACCAACTGTACCGAGGAGGATTTTCGAAAACTTTACAGTACCGGTAATAAATCCGCAGAAGTTTTTAACGATCTGAAACGAAGGTTAGTCGATGAACCAGAATCTTTTATTCAATTGGCTGGCAGAAACATGGGACATACATCAATACAATTAAGCGATGAGTTGCATAATATCAGAATCGCAATAGTATCGGAATTGATTCCAGGTATTCTCCAATCAAAAATTGACAAATTGAATTTAATCACCCTTGGAGATATCCATGAATGTCCGGAGGTGATGTTTCGAAAGCTACAGGGTACTGGCGAAAGATCCGTCAGGCTGTTCACAGACCTAAAACAACGTCTGATTAGTGAGCCGGATGTCTTTTTAACTCTGGCGGAAAGAAAAACCGGATTTGTTCAATTGCCGGCAAACCAGAATAATATTTCGCTCCAATCTCCACTCATACTCTTCAGCGATGTTGTAATGGACTTTCTTAATCTCCTTGAAAGTCCATTGCGTAAGGAGTTTATTTTTCTTGGATATGGCATAGGAAGCAGAATGCATACAAGGGATGAAATTGCCAACCTCTTTTTGTTGAATAGAGAAAGGATCAGACAAGTTCAGGTAATCATTCTTGAACGACTTGGTACTCTTTTGAAGGGAGGCAGAATTGATGAACCCAGATCAGAATTACGGCCAGAGGCTAAAGAATTACTCAACAAAGCTATAAACCTGCTTTACAGCAAAAGCATTCATTCAATTAATAGTCTCAAAACCCTTTTATCAATTGAATTCAATGAACAGTTTACAGATGAAACAGAAGGCATTCTGAACCTATTCCTCGATGTTCTCGGAATAATTGAGTGCGGAGTACGTGAAAACTATTTTACAAAATCCAAACTGTATGTAACTGATGTAGAAAATAAAGACGACCTCCTGACTATTGCTCAAACGGTGAAGGATATTTTGATGGATAGCGTTGTTAGCATGACTGAGCCCGACATAATAATAAAGGTGCGTAACACAGTAAAAAAGGCTCCGGCAAAGCATATCAGTGATGCTCTTTTCGCTTTACCCGAAATCGAATCGATTCTAACGGACGAAACAATCAAGTACCAGATAAAATTCGATATGCTGGGTAATGCAAGGGATCTCACTTACCGCATTTTATTCGAGAATGGTCAGGCAATGACTTTGGATCAAATCGTTTCAGCCATCAATGGGAGGCTTTCATCCAATTTCAACAACAAACTTTATGAGCGCAACAGCCTTGCATTATCTACAGACTCAAGGTTCAAACCACAGGGAAGGACAACCTATTGGGCACTTACAGAGTGGAAATTAAACAGGGATAAGATAGACACCCTTGTAATGAAGGCCATGCATATTCTGAACAGACCGTGCACTTTGGCCGAAATTGTGGTTGAAATTCACAAACTGAGGCCACAGGTTAAAACAAATTCAATTAATGCGACGGTCGGAAGAATTTGCATCCGTGTTGACCAGGATAAATTCATACTACCGATGTGGATCAATCGGTTTCCTGGTTTGACGATCGAGACAAAGAAAAAGCGTATTCATACCCACGTGCCCGAACACCATACCATACTCAGGAACAAAATAATCAGCATTATTTCAAATTGCGGTCAAGATTCAATCAGATCAAATGAGATTATTCGAAGAATCACTTACGCTGATCCAAGAGTTAAAGTACCCATACTTTATAAACTCATGAAAGATGAACTTTACTTCACGAAAGTCAGAGATGAAAACAATAAGGTTTTTATCGGTCTTAACCCTCGGATAAAAATATGAGGATGATTACACAAAACTCCAGTTTGCAAACCTGCATCCTTTTCGAAACGTAGTGCAGCGATTACTGGGTTTCTGGTTATCACGCTTTTGAGTATATTTAGATCATTAACAATTGAATATATGGCAGAAAAGTTAAACCGCTATGTTCTGATCATTCAGGTATTGCGCCGGTACGGCGAACAGGGTGCCAGATTCGAAGAAATTCAGGATTATGTTTTCAGAAATTCAGGTACTCAGGATCCGGAGGACAATATATCCCAGCGCACTTTTCAGCGATATATCCATAACATCAAAGATTCCTTTGGAATACAGATAGCCTGCAACGGTTTGGGTTACTATGTAATTGAGCAGGAGAGCTCAGAACAGAAACTCAGCATCAGGCTGCTGGAAGCTATCCATCTGTATAGCCTGCCCGCTATTGATGGATCGCTAAACGGCCGTATCCAGCTTGATGAACGCCCACTGAAAGGAAAAGAGATGATTCCGGAGATTATCAAGGCGCTGCGGGAAAACCTCAAAGTTAAGTTCACCTATCAGAAATTTGTCGATAACTCTTTTACAGAAAGGGATTTAGATCCTTATGGCATAAAGGAATACAATAACCGATGGTATCTGGTGGGCATGGATAGCGACAAGAAAATTAAGGTATTCGGACTGGATCGCATAGGATCGTTCCGTATCACACCAGAGCGTTTTACTTTTCCAAAAGAATTTAATCTTTCCGAATATTTCAGGTACTGTTTTGGCGTTACCCGGCCGGATGCGAGCAAGACGCCGGAAATAATTGTCCTGGAATTCTCTGAGTTTACCGGTAAATACATAAAAACCTGCCCACTCCATCCTTCCCAGAAAGTGCTTGAGGAAACCGACAAACTCCTGAGGATCAGTTTAGAACTTTTTATTACCAATGAACTGATCGGTGTGCTGCGTTCCTACGGCTCGGATGTTAAGATCGTAAGCCCGGTTGCCCTGCGGCGCAAAATACAGCCGAACACCGAGGAGAATAAAGCCTAATACGACGATGGTTGAATCGCAGGTTAATAGTCTCTTTAACGATGTACTTTTCCTGACCTCCCTGGATCCTCCAAGGAATTGGGAAAATGAGAAATCCTTGCATGAAGCCGGTGAATATATCAAAAGGGAATTTGAAATGGCCGGTGGTCAAAGCAGTGAACAGTTATGGATAGCTAATGGGAGGAAGTTCAGGAATATCATTACCTCTTATAATCCTGATAAGCCAGCCAGGTTGATTGTTGGTGCACATTACGATGTTTGCGGCAACCAGCCCGGCGCCGACGACAATGCAAGTGCTGTGGCAGGCTTGCTGGAATGCGCCAGGCTAACCTTCAGCAACCGTCCTGATCTGGAATACGGTGTCGATTTTGTGGCCTTTTCGCTGGAGGAACCACCATTTTCTTATACTAAGTCCATGGGAAGTTATGTTCATGCCCTGTCACTGCATGAAAGTAAAGCGGATGTCATCGGAATGATCTGCCTTGAGATGATCGGCTATTTCTCTGACCGGCCGGGATCGCAGTCCTACCCTATCCCTGAGCTGGCCGCTCTTTACCCGGAAACTGCCAATTATATTGCGGTTGTCGGAATTCAGCAGCATTCGGGTTTTTCCAGACAGATCGCTAAATGTATGAAGGAGGGCTGCCAAATGGATGTTCAGTCCATCGATTTCCCGACTCAACAGGGACTTGCCGGATTATCAGACCACTGGAGTTACTGGCAATTTGGCTATCCGGCAGTCATGATCACCGATACTGCCTTTCTGAGGAACCCGAACTACCATCAGCGAACAGATACCATCGACACCCTGAATTTCGAAAAGATGGCAGATGTGGTTGATGGCTGTTGGAATGCGATCTGTAATCAGGCTAAAATTATCGGCATTGTTAAGAAGGATTACTAAAGGAACAACTGGCAATATAGAAGGCAACTAAGAAATTTTCGTGGAGTTTCCGGAAAACCTGGTTGAGCGACTCATTTTGTCGCATCAAGCAGGTTTTTTTGTACCATCAAAATCAAACGCTATGAAAAACTCTTTAGGAATTGAAATTAACCTTGAAAAACGTCCCTGGAAACATGATTCGGTTATCCTGACCGTGCTCTGCGCCATTGCATACTTTTTCGGCCGTTACAAGTACCCAATCAGAACGATATTCCGGATAGCGCTGATAGTTTCGGTCACTTATGCCCTTATCCATTTTACAGGGCTTTCCATCGAATTTCAGCTTAAAGGCCATAACTTGTTCATGATAAAATAATGGAGGACAAATGAAAAGAGAGTTGAATCTTGTTCCTGTGAAAGGGATCAATGAACTGGGTGAAGACTACTCAGCCATCCAGATACTGTCGTCCCTGCAAAAGCGCTATCCCGATCAGCTGAAACCGGAAATTGTTTCGATCCGGATGTACCAGACGGACAACGCCTGTTTCCTTGAGGTAACCGAAAAAACTCTTGAACTGAAAGCTGATAATTTTGCCGATACTGATTCCGTTCGGCGCAAATCGCAAATTGATTATCGGACTGAGCGTACAGATCTCGGGTTTATCTGTGGTGACGAATTCATGCGTTTTTTCGATCCTGAGGTTCCGGTCCAGTTCAATGCAAAATTGTTGCTAAACGATTTCGATGACAATTCCATGCTTAACTGCACCAACATCATCAGAGAATCGGCTATTCAGGATATCCTTGATAATCCGGATCAGAACAGGGATGCGTATGAACAGGAAAATCTGATGGATGATAACAGTAGACAACTATAGATTTTCTTGCTGACTGGTTCAATTGAATTCAACAAATTCTAACCATTAACAGACTCAAAATGGAAAATTACTCGCTTGCTATTTGCCGAAATTCCCCTGAAGAAGTTGAACCAATCAGCTGGCAGAAATTCGGCGAAACATTAAGAAAGCTCAAGTGCCAGTCAGCTAAAATTTATGCCGTTGACCCAACCCTCTCCATAGGATCATTGATTTTACGCCAGTCCATCAGCGATTTTACCCTTAAGGAAAACAAGGTTCGTCACCTTTCGGAATATGTGCTAATCAGTCATGACGACGGATATCAGGCAATGCCCTGCATTGTGCTCCTTGACCCGGATGAAAATTATTTCACCCGGGGACTAATTTTAGCCAGCAAGCATAAGAACCATATCGATGTACAATTTCGACCGGACGGCTCGCTTTCTGTTTCTGATTGTGACTTCGTAATAAAAGACTTTTTCCCTGAACACTTGATGAATTAAGATGTTAACGACAGGAGGATTTTACCGAAAGCGGGTCAGCAAGATCTGGTCCGCAACAAACACATCAACAGTAAAAAACATTGAACCGGCTGTCTTCTCTGATTTGCTGAACCCGGCATTGCCGGATCATGTAAGGTTTGATGTCGGGAATGCAGGGGAAATCACCTACACCAATGCCGGGGGACAGGGATTTACGCTCAGGAAAGATTCGCGAAACCGGCTGAGTTGTGGGTTCACCAGGGAATTAGATTACAGCTATTCCTATAGTCTCGAACTCATTGAGCCGGAAAGCTTTGTCCGTTTTGCTGTTGCATTTTTTTCATCACTTGAGGAATGGAATAAGGAATTTGAAATATTGAAGCTGAGGGATTTTAAAAGAAAAAAAAGAAAATCTATAGCGGAAAAAAATATCGTGATCATGGTGGAGGAATTCATGAAGGACCAAAACTATGAATATCAAATGGTCAGGAATGAGTCGAGAGTTCTCCTGAATATCAGAATCCCGGGCAGGATGAAGATCGAAATCCCCATCAGCCACAGGAATTTCATTATTGAGATACCCAGGTTAGCCGGAACAATTGAAAAGGCACTTGAACTGCTTAACCAGACCGGCTTCAAAATTCAGATAAAAACTCACGGAAACAACATCACCTGGACAGAAGGAGGAAAACATGCCTGTTAATATCAATATCGCCGAACTCAATTATATCCTGAACGACACCCCTGCCGAGCAAAACATCATGCTGGTTGGCAGTCATGGAATTGGAAAATCAAGGATCATCACTGATTATTTCACCCGCCTTGGAGAAAAGGTGGTCACCCTTTTTCTTGGCCAGATGAGTGATCCCGGGGATCTTATCGGCCTATTGAATAAGGACAGTGAGTCGGGGAAGTCAGTTTTCATGCCACCCTACTGGTTCCCGACTGATGGCCGGCCGGTGGTACTTTTCCTGGATGAGCTTAACCGGGCCCGGCCGGAAATTCTCCAGTCGATCATGGACCTGGCGCTGAACCGGACACTCGCAGGTAAGTCACTGCCCGATGGAAGCCGCATCATATCAGCCGTTAATGAGGGGGATATCTACCAGCTTACCGACCTGGATCCGGCGCTGGTATCAAGATTCAATATCTACCATTTTGAACCCTCGGTATCTGAGTGGTTAGGATGGGCAGCATCGGCAGGTCTGGACAAAAGAGTGATAACCTTTATCCAGATTCATCCTGAGTTTCTGGCGACCAGCGTGGGAGAATATTCCGATGCCACGCTTGACAAGCACCCTGACAGGCGTGCCTGGGAGCGGGTTTCAAAAATTATCACCGGCAAGGAAACATTAAATGAGACCGACAAAAAAATGATTGCCGGGATTGTGGGTGTTAAGGCGGCTGTGGCATTTTTCGAAGAGTCGAACCATGGCGGCGTGATCCCGGCCAGTGAACTGCTGAATAGTTTCAAAAGATCTAAACCGAAACTCAAAGAATACCAGGTTCAGCAGTTTGCGATCCTCAACGAAAACATTTTCAATTACCTGCAGACCGCCGGTCTGACCGCTGAAACCAGTCTGGTTCAGACGGAAAACCTGATGAACTACCTCAACTGGCTGATGGACAACAGCTGGAAGGAGGCAGTTGCCCACTGGATCAATATTCTTGAATCGGCCCGGTATGAAAAAGCGAACCTGACGATACTGAATCATAATACACGGCTTCTCACCCTGGTCAACGATTTTATCGACAACCTGTAAATGGATCCGGTTCAAGCCAAAATATCAGCCATATACGACAAATGGTTCCTGACGGAACCTTTGTTCTTTAATGTACTTATCACCCATAAGCTGCAGGAGAACAACGGGATAGTCACGATACGGTCTGGGCTAAGAAGAATTGAGTACAACCGTGAATTTGTGAAGCGGCTGGATATTCCCCTGTTCGAAGAATACCTGAAGATCGAGATCATCCGTATCCTCCTGAAGCATCCGTACCAAAGGCAGCCACCCATCAGGCCAATCGGGTATATTGCCAGCGACATTGCCATTACGGAAGTTTTTACGACCGCCTGCAAGTTGTTCCGATACCGGGATTTCTGGAAGCATAAGCTTTTTCTGCAAAGTTCATTCGAGATATACTATCGGGAAATGGTGAAACTTTATGACCTCTCCGCAACCGACTCATCATCGATGGAAGCAGAGCCGGAATCAGGTCTACCTGATCTGGATAAGATCATCAATGCAGATTTATGGGAACAGGACGACCTGGTGGCGGAAGAGATCAATTCAGCCATCAGTAACGCTGAGCTTGCCGGTAAGTGGGGCAGCATTCCCGGCAACCTGATTGGCATGATCACTGGTTCGATGAAAGTTAAGGTAGATTACCGGAAGGTGCTACGGCGATTCAGACATTCCATCATTTCAGAGAAGCGCGACCTGACCCGCACCCGGCCCAACAGGCGCTATGATTTTGAGAATATGGGCAGCCGCTACCGCTTTACGACAAAACTGCTGGTAGCCATGGATACCAGTGGCTCTGTGAGCGATGAGGATTTGCGAAAAGCCCTGTCCATCATCAACCGGCTGTTCAGTTATGGGATTGAAAGCTGCGATGTGATACAGTTTGATGCCAAAATTCAGGGCAGAAAGCTGTCCCTGAAGAAGGCAATGAAAGAGATGCTTGTCAGGGGTCGTGGCGGTACTGACTTCAAGTGCGTCATGGATTTTATGGCAGACGACGGTACTTATGACGGCCTGATCATCATCACAGACGGTGTGGCCCCCACTCCACCTAAAAATATCAACCTGCATACCCGCATTGTTTGGCTTTTCAATTCCGAAGATAATTACAGCAGAAATTTCAGCCGGTTGAGCCAGTTCGGGGATGGGTGTTTTATGGGGTAGGAAATTAGGTGCTTTTAGTAATGCTCACACTATTTGTTTGTTCACGTAACTTGAACATTTATGAATAATGAACATTACACTTGAAAGAACTATTCTAATCGAATATTTGCGATTCGCGAATTGCAAATATTTCCTTCGAAGGTTAAATATCAAGACCAAATAAACCATTTAGTGCTATGGAACCAAAACCAGCCTTTGTGATCTCCTGTCATGCAGACACCGGATTTCGCAACCACCAGTTATCACGGAATGGTGATGAGCTCATTACCGGTCATCTGGACAATTTTGTCGGCGTTCATGCCGTGATGCAGGCGTATTTCAGCGGGCGGATGAACTACCCGAACATCCGGATTGAGCTGACATACGGAGAGGAAGTGAACATGGCAGGAGCCTATGAGGTACTGGAAACCCTGGGTCCGGATGACCTGGTTGTGGTCGTTGACGTGACGGGTACCCCTACGGATGGAGATCTGGTTATCGAAAAATGCGAATCCCCAAGGATGCAGGAATTCGTTCAGAACGCTTTAAAGGGTATGTCGTTCGACCTATATGAAGGGTGCCCCGACCCGATTGCATGGATGGATGAAAGCGATGTATACCGGGAGAAGCTGGAGAATGTGTTTTTTCTGGGCGTTCCCTGCACCGGAGGCGATTATAACATGGGAATGGTCAGCTGCCGGGAATCATCGGTCAGGGCAGTTTCTGAGGCACTGATCAGACTGGCGGAGGAGTTTCAAAAACTTTAATTAAAACAAAAAATCATGATTACTGACAATCAAACCAACTTCGTATGGTTCTCCGCATTGCTAAAAGAAAAATACTCGGCCGAGTTCGGCAGGATCATTGAAATTCTAACCAGACACCATATTAATTTTGATTTCCTGAAGGAAACAAAAGATATCTGGTGCCGTGATTACATGCCCGTCCAGTTATCTAAAAAGGAATTCGTACAATTCAGATATGAACCCTCTTATCTCAAAACCGAGAAAGAATTATTAAGTCGGTCGGATCCGAAACTGGTTAATGAAGCTAATGGAATCCATGTGGAAAATTCACTCATCAATCTGGATGGCGGGAATATTGTCCGATACCAGAACAAAGCTATGATCACAGCCAGAGTTTATAAGGAAAATCGGGACACCGGCTTAACCGAGGCGGAAATCAGGGACCAGATCAGTAAAGATCTCCATGCCGAAGTGATCATTATTCCCGAACATCGGGGTGATGAAATTGATCATGCTGACGGATACGTCAGGTTCCTTGATGACAAAACCATCCTGGTGAATGAACTCGCCAACGAATACAAATACTGGGTTAAAGGAATGAACCAACTCAGGGATCGATACGGTTTTAAATTTGTAGAGATACCATGGTTCACCCCAAAGAAAAAGAAAAACCCTTTGTCCGCACTCGGTATCTATATCAACTTTCTTGAAGTTGGAAACCTGATTCTGCTGCCGAAATTTGAAATCGAGGGTAACCGGGATGAGGACGCCCTGAAAAAGTTCATAGAGCTCTATCCGGGGAAGACCATCGAACAGGTGAACATCAATGATATAGCCGAGGAAGGCGGATTGCTGAATTGCATTAGCTGGAATATCAAAAGCCCAAACAATGGATTAAAAACTTCTAAGTAGTATTTTAACTTTTGGGGCAATCTCTTTTGCAAACTTTTCAGGCCATGGATTATCATCAAATTTTTTCATCAAAATACCAGGATGTGGCAGACAAAAGACCGGATAGCTCTGACTGCCAAAACTCTTATACAAAACTTCTCCATTCATCAAATCCTTTGCTTTATCCATCCCCGTTTGAAAAACAGCATGTGTAACTTCGGACCCAAGCAGCAGAATTGCCTTTGGTGAAGCGATAGAAATTTCTTGATCCAAGAACTGCATACTATTCTTAGCGTAGGCAAGAAAATCTTTTCTATTAGAGATGATATCTGTTTTCCCAAGTTTTATATACCGTACGACATGGCCAGGTTTGAAAAGAAATACTTTGACTAAATCAGTGATCCAACAATCCAGTCTGGATATACCAAGTTCAGCCAGAATTACTTCATTGAGCTCCTTCCCTGAAGGAATGGTTCTCACTCTGGAACCATCAAAATAGGACTCGTTTGAAAATGGAGAATCGTTGTCACAAACCGGTACATCGGAAACAACTTTACCTGTATCACTTCTAACATTGTAAAACTTTGCTGATGGATATGCACCAACTACCATAATTCCGTTAATAGGGGTTTCAATTGGGACGAGAGGGTTTATAGATTGACCGTGCAAGTAGGTGTAGGAAGGTGGATATCCAATTGTTGCTTTGTAGTCAGCAAAGCACCGCTTTTGATATGCCTGAATACTTTTTTCAGAATTATAGCTGGGATGATTCATTTGGGTAGTATTTTCGTTTATTGATGCAGTATTTGAAACAATTAGTAAAGTTTTTGGTGAACAGTCTAACTTTCCAAAGCGATCAGGAAAGCGTGAAAGGCATATTCCAGCGCTTGTTCTGCTGTATCAGAATCATCCACTCTAAAAGTTTCACTCCCTTGATTGTCACCGCTTTTTGACCAGTTTGCTTTTTCAAGACCGATGATTGACTTATTGCCAGTCCAAAATTTGATTGAGAAATAGCTATCCCCAAAGCTGATAGAGGCAAATGCTTTTCTTTCATTGCAGAAACATCTTACTCCTATTTGATGAGTTCGTAACAAAGGCTGATATCCATTTTCCCGAAGTTTTGTATTGATTGCATCGAGAAACTTATGCAACATAATGATAGTTTCTTTTGCCATCCCTGTTCTGTCAAACACCTGGACCAGACTGTGTTTAACCTCTTCTATAATAACTGTTTCCATTATCTGTTTATTTATTCTGCATCGATTTTATTGAGAATTTCAGCTGCAAGCTGTTGATTTAGCCGGTTGCCACACAAAACATCAACAAAAGCAAGCTTGCAGGAATGGGTTTTGTCACCCATAGTAAGGTGATAGCTGCCTTTTAGGTCATTTTGCCCTTTGGTTCTGGGATACAACAAAATACTCTGATGACATTTCCAATGGTGGTTATAAACAAACATTTGCTTCAAATCCGCATCATTGGGTTGTCCATCTTCAACGGTTTTCCATTTGGTGTCTATAATGATCGAGCTTCGGAGATTGTCTTTTGGTTTTAGGACAATATCAGGGCGGATGCTTTTCTGTTCCCAAAATCTATCTCTGACCTGGGGATAAATGGTCCATTCGTTATCAGTGGTCTTGCGCAGGATCCGGTAAACATATTCTTCCCACAAAGAATTCATATCAAACATGATAGCAAGAAGATCTTCTTTACCATGGCTAATATCCGGACGAGTGTTCAAAAGCAGCAATTTGGCTATTTCCAGAGCCTTTTGGTAAGGCTGATTTTTACGATCCATCCGGATTTTTCCGAAATGATGATTTGTCACCTGAAGTGAGTTGACCTCTGGAAAGGATAGTTTTTGTCGACCAATCTGATCAAACAGGATTGGAGAAGCTGAGATCCTTTCAATCAGCAAAAGCCCTTGAAACAGAATCTGATGAATAAGATGATCCTGATCATACGAAGTGTATCTTGTATAGAATCTTTCCTGATGAATCAGATTTTTTGTGACATGCTTTGGAAAGTCTATTGTTCCTTTCAACGCATTTTGCTGGCCCTGCGTTTGACGATATCTTTTTATTAATCCTCTGCGCATCAGATAATCCAGCTCGTTCAAGTACCATTCAAAATACAAATCCAGAATGTCGTTTGAGCGTAGCCTTAATGGCGCTGAACCTGTGGTTTTTGCTGTTAACAAATGACAAGTTTTGAGCATTTGCAATAATACCGCCTGCCAAATTTTTGGATCATTTTCTCTGCCTGCTTTTGGCAAAACCTCGATTGTTGTTGACCCTAAATGAATAGCCCCAACATATTGATTAAAACGGACCCCGTATGGAATCATGCTGAAAAACGGAGTTGTCTCATTGTTGTTGAAGTACTTTTCAAAAGCTGTATGTAATGATTCAGTGAATTGTTCATGCCTGTGCTTCCCTTTGTATGCAATGGATGAATGTTCAAAAACCTGAATTACCCTATGTTTTCTAAATTTGGGCATTCTCCCCCTAATTCATAAGTTGATTCAGCGCATTTTCCATATCTATTTGATCTTCTGATATCAGCCGATAAAGGTATCCATCAGCATAATCGGCATCCAGAGATTCCTCAATATGTGCAAACTTTACGGTATCCCGCTTTTGTGCTGATACAAAGCCCTCACCGAGGACCATTCCTACTTTGACGTAATCATTGTAAAAATACTCCTGAAGAAGAGGAATGATCTTCTTTGTAAATATCCTTTTCAAATCAGAGTCAATATCAAGTGATTGTTTCAATGCCAAAAAATCAGAATGACCGATTTGATGATCCCTGTCCAAAAGGATTTCTATACGCTTGTTTATGCTTGTCAGGACCTCCGAGAGATGAATGCCCTTCCACGAAGCTATTGGGCCCAGGATTTCTTTGATGAGTTCCGGATCCGGCATGAATTCCCTGAATGTGAATCTTCTGCGAAGGGCAGTATCTAATGCTTCAACACTTCTGTCAGCCGTATTCATAGTGCCGATGATGTACAAATTAGGTGGTATTCCATAATTGGTTTTCGAGTAAGGCAAAACGGTTTGAAGTGCATCCGGATTCCCGAGCCTTTTGTTATCCTCGATGAGGGTGATCAGTTCACCGAATATCTGAGATACGTTCCCTCTGTTGATTTCATCAATAATCAGAACATACGGTTCTCCATCAAGGTCTTTATAATCCTGATTGGTAAGAGTATGGATCAATTCCTTTTTCTCGTCCCATGAGTATTTTCTGTCCTGTTCAGGTTTGATGCCATGGTACTTTTTCTGACGAATTCCATTCAGAACCGCCCAATAGGCAGATGAGTTGCTTCCTCCGATTATTTCCCGAAACAGCTCATTAATATTACTAACGTCGTCCAAATCATCGATGGCTTTTGCCAGCTTCGATATCCGGTTTTTGGAGACAGTATAAATCCTGGTTCCTCCATGATGTTTAATGATGAAGTTACCCAGTCGTGATACACTGTCCACTAAAACCTTGCCTCCATTTCTGGTATCGAGCTCCACAACTTCATCCGATGAAAGTTTTTCTTCCAATTCCTGAGCAAATTGATCGTAGGCCAAGGAAAAATCAAGAATCTGAGCTTGATCTGCGGACTCTTTTTTCAAGGCGATTGAAAAGGTTGCTTCCGTGGACAATTTGTGAAACAATCCCTCTTCAATGCTGTAAACGACGGGATCACCTTCCTTTTCCGGTTCCTTCGGTTTGATTCCTTCAATAAAATCCTCATAGCTCATGCTTTGGTGAAAAGTGCAAAAAGCTATTTTTCTGCCATCTATCCTTTCCCAATCCGTTATCAGAAGGTCGTTAAATTTATTCTGCATTTCTTGCCTATTGTGATTATTCTCAGCAAAGAATTCAGGATCAATTATTTTAATGGCCTCAGATATAGTGTTGTATGTTTTTCCGGTACCTGGGGGGCCATAAAAAATTTGATTTAACGGAAATCTTGTTGTCATGGCTCTTGGTTTGTTGGGAAGTGATGTATAGGTCCCATTGATAAGTGCCAAAATTCTCTGATAGTATTTATCATAATCAGGATGCTCGCTTGGATAATCCGTAATATTGGTCAGGGTTTTTTGGACAATTTTACCCATATCCTCCTTCCAAACTCCTGTTTTCTTCCATAAAACATTTCTATAATGCTGATAGTCTAAGCTTTCATCAAAGAAATATCCTGACGTAACTTCGCCATAACCCAGAAATTCGGAATTGCCCCTTTTGACAAAAATAATGTCACCCGGTTTCATTACCTGGCAAATCTCATAACCTGCAAGAGCATCATTATAACGCCTTTTGTCCGTTTTTTCATAGGATTGAATTGCAGCTTCAATCTCTTCCTTTGTTTCATATTGGTTGAGGTCCCCAATTGGAGGTTCTCCAATGGCTGCGATACCCTGGCTTTGAAATTGTGCCCAGAACCTGGCCTTTTCTCCAGCGCCAATGATCCAATAATTAATGTCGCTTCCACTTCGAGAGCCAGTTTCAAGGAAAAAGAAAAAATCCTGTGTAAGCAAGTTCAGATTGGAATCGGTATAATCATCCGGGCCCAAAAAGGACCTGATAAGATCCGCTAAATCGGGATCCGGCGATATATATTTCTCTTTGAACTCTTGCGCAAGCGTTTGAAAATGTATGAATTTTTCCCCCGTTTTGGCTTTTTTGATATCCATCAATTTGCAATAGTGCGAATAGAAAGAGTTTTTGTAATGGACATAGCGATCAGGGAATCGAAAAGTCAGGTATACAGATATTGCCCTCTCATCCTGAAAATCATTAAAATCACTTCCGACTCGCTTAGACAATTCTTTTGCTAAGGTTTGAAAGCGATTGATCCTTACCTGAAGCTCAATACTTTCATCATACAACATCAGTATAGCTTCTTTAAATTCCATTGGATAATCACGGCAGAAATAGCGAAGCATGTTTGACGACCAATAGCTCATCAGATTAAACTGCTGTTTAATAGCCAGTTCAAACATTTCACCGAAATTATCAGCATTGGGATTCCATGTATCCTGAAAGTGCTTGATTGCCTTCCATTTGTATATCTCACCCTTTAGACCGGTTTCTTTGATGAAATTCTTATAAGCCTCAATTGCGGATTCCAAAATCGAACTTTTGTCCCCAAAACCAACTTTGGGGACATTTGATTTTTGAGGAAGTTGTTGGGAATTCAAAATAGAAACGTCCCTTTTAGTGCCGTATAGGGCCTGTTTATTGGATGATTTCAATTCTCCGGAAGGGAACTCATTATCAAGGATAGCAAGGATATCATCATCGCTCAATTGAGCTGAGAGTAATTCCATTATCCGATTTCTGCGCGAACCGTTCATGTTTTTGTGACTTATTGATTTACATTGGGCTCTAAACTGCATGGGGGCATTAAGTTAAGCTTTTTTTATGGATTACTGATAGTCCATACTTTCCTCCAGCTCCCCCAAAATCCTTACCATCGCCAATTTATCCAGATGGCAGTATTCTCAATTTCAATTACCGTTAGCGGAGCCGGATCTGGTTAAAGTGTTTTGCAATACTCCTTGAAATCGCATGGATAGGGCGACTCACAATATTTGCCCATCTCAATAACTGGCTCCGCTTGATTCAGCATTTCCTTCAATTCCGCTAATCTCAGCGGAATATCAGGCTGCATTAACTGCACCTTCGGGAAAACACTCCGGCAGATGAACAATTGCTGAAGGTTGAGGTCTCCCCGTCTGACATACCCGCTGTTAAGATGCATCACAAAGGCATCTATCAATGGTATTCCGGCTCCGGTAACGACATATACCTGGACAGCAATGTCCCGGATATGATAAGGCTTAACAGTTGCACTCCCCTTACATTCAAAAAGCTGCCAGTTTCCATCGATTTTTGCCAGGATATCAACCGCAACAAGGGTATCATCAAAAATAAAGGTGGCTTCGTAAATGGTCTCCACGCCCTGCTCAATTAATTCCAGGGTGCGTCGGGCTGATTCGGCAGTCGGGTAATCGCCTTCCACGGCCATTATACCCCCAGGAAAATAATCTCTTGCCACTACTCCGATATTGGTTCCCCTGTTCATTATTGCCTGCTGTGAGGCGGGCACAAACGCCAGGTCGGGCTGATGTACATACAGCCATAATGATTTCCGGCACTTTTCTCCCCTGATGAATTTAGATTTTGATAGCATGATTCAGGTTTTTATTGCCACCAAGACCGGTAAAAGGTATCGGCTTAGATATTCTCATACTGTTTGTAAGCATTCTGATGGGCGGATTTAATTTCATCAATCAAAAACTGAGGCTGTAAAACTTTCAGGCTGTCGCCAAAGGAGAGCAGTTCCATGATCAGATCGTGCGAGAGACACAGCTTCAGGTTTACCTGCAATTCCTTTTCGTTATCAATGATCACCTGCTGGGTTTTATGGAGTGGCAGGGTTTTGATGTACTTACCCTGGATGGGATCGAACGAAAGGATGATGTCCTGAGGCTCATTACCATTGGGACTGATGATTCCGAAGCAATAGCGGTAATGTTCCTCTATATTGAAGCTGGCCGGTGCTCTGAATGTTTTCCGGCTAAATTCAAGATCAGTCAGAAGGTCCAGTCCAAAGGTCTTGATCGAATCATCGTTCAAATCTTTAGCAAGCATATACCATCGGTTCTTAAACTCCTTTAGTGCAAAAGGCTCAACTTGCCGGTGACTGATCTCATCCTCCCAGAACTTCTGATAGGAGAAACTGATCTGCAGTCTGTTTTTAATGGCATGCAGCAGTCCGTAAAGGTTTCCCGTGCCCTGCGGCCGGCGATTCTCCAGGTGAATATAAGGCGTCATGTCCTGCGCCTGGTTTAGCGAATTGAACATATCGAACGCCTCCATCATCCGCTGAAAATTCATGTTCTCGTTTTCATCGTTTCCGATGAAGTATCCTTTCTGGCCTTTGGAGAATTCAATATCGATACCGAAATTATTCCGGATCTCCCGGATATCCCGCTGTAATGTCCGTTTAGAGAATCCGATTTCAAGTGTATCATCCTGCATCTGCAGATATTCCACCTGGTTCTCTATGAAAGATTTCAGCTCCTCATATGAACTGAAAGGCTTTGCTTTCAGTTTTTTTACAATGAGCATATATCTTGATATGTAGCCTCGTTTTGACATTGTTATATCGTTTATTTCAAATGTAACTCCGTAAAGCGACAAACCGTGTCGCGTTAAAGTGTTAATCCACTATTGTGGTAAAATCGAATATCCGTATATTATTATTCAGGGTTAAATCCTGAACCCGACCCGTGGCTTCTGCATGGAATGCCCGTATTCCCTCTCCTCAGGATTGTATATATCTGTCAATAGTACAGGTACATCGTATATCTTTCCCTTTCCCAATCTGGCTGACAGGCGGGTTGCCTTGACAGGTTCAAGCTCCTGAAACTCATACTTGGCAATAAGTCGACCCTTGCGCATCAAGGCCTTATCGATACGTGAAACATCGGTGTTAAATGAGCAGATAATCTGAATATTCAGGCAATCCGAAAGAAGCCCGTCGGATAGATTCAGCAATGAAGAGACTGCCGAAAATTTGCTATTCTCCCGGTCGATGACAATATTTTCGGCATCCTCGATCACCAGGATTGAATTAGGATAAGCAACGATCATCGACAATAAGGTCGGATCTGTAAGTGATTCAGCAAGATTCGGAGGAAGAAAAATTACCCTTTTCTTAACCATTCCGATCAGGTACCGGATATAAGTGGTTTTCCCGGTTCCCGGCTTGCCGTGCAGAAGAACGATGCCCTTGTCGTTAAGTGTGGAAAGTCGCCTGAGGATGGTATTGCTTACTTCCTGAAAATCATCATTATAATTCTCGGCAATCCCAGGTTCAACAGCGTTAATCTTCACATGCTGGATATCGATTCCGGCGCCCATATTTTCAATGATAAAAAAAGATGAGTTACCAGAATCTGATTTAAACAGGTTCCTGATATCATTCCTGATGCCAAAGATTGATTCCAGTCCGGTGGCCCGAAAATAAAGCGAAATGTAATCCCGCAGGAAACCAAAATGGATGATAAGGTCGTCGAAAAGGCAATAATACACATCATTGAACTTAGATTCGGATTCCTCCGTAGACCAGCCCGACACATGAAAATTCCAGATTTGATCCTCATACTTCTCTAAAAACCATTCATGTGCATTTTCAATATTGACATCCCTGATACCTAAATGATTTGGAAGCGTTTTAAAATAGGATGGAAAGAGCTTATCCACTTCAACTGAATATGGATAATCGTTTCGACTCAGCGCATTCAGGCTCTCCAAGCCGGGCTCCCTGCCCAATTGCGCCACCTACTTCTGAAGCCGGATTAATACATCATCAAGATTTTTCATACAAAAGATTTAATTTCTTTTGCGAAGATCTTAGCGATTAACGCCAGAGGGTGACGCTACGCATCTTTAAACAAAGCATATACAAATTGGTTAGATATGCTGCTAAAAAACCAGTCTCCGCCAAACAATGTTGATTTACATCAATCAGCGGAGGCTGGTCCCCAAATTCGATCTCTCATCCGGCAACACCCATTTGTGTTCCGAAAATCCTCTTCAGGTCATCCACCAAATCCAGTTTCTCCCACGTAAATAATTCGACTGTGAACTCCCTGGAGCCTTCACTGATTGAATTGATTGTCTTGGTAATCACTTTCGGCTGACGTCCCATGTGCCCGTAAGCAGCAGTTTCGGAGTATATCGGATTGCACAGTTTCAGACGCTTCTCGATGGCCTTTGGACGGAAATTATAAAAGCCACCAATCTTTTCGGCAATCTGGCCATCAGACAGTGAAACTTTCGACTTCCCGCAGGTATTCACAAAGATGCTGATCGGATCAGCCACCCCGATTGCATAGGCAAGCTGCACCAGAATCTCGTCAGATACACCGGCTGCGACCAGATTCTTGGCAATATGACGAGCCGCATAGGCTGCTGACCTATCCACTTTCGAGGGATCTTTTCCTGAAAAGGCTCCGCCACCATGCGCACCCCTACCACCATAAGTATCTACGATAATCTTGCGGCCGGTGAGGCCAGAATCGCCGTGCGGACCGCCGACCACGAATTTTCCCGTAGGATTGACGTGAAGCGTGACGGAATCGGTGGACGAAGAAGAAGATCGCGAACCGAGATTCGAAAGAAAGGGTTGGAGCATGGCATGCATATTTCCACCTATGCTGGATAGCACCCTCGGTAAAAGAATGCCAATAACATCCTGCCGAATCTTTGCAGCCATATCTTCATCCGTCGGTCCAAAATCGTCGTGCTGGGTTGAAATCACAATCGTATGAATTCTGAGCGGTTGGTTTGCGTCACTGTATTCTACCGTGACCTGGGATTTTGCATCCGGGCGAAGATAGACCATCCCCTTTCCTTCCCTGCGAATCTCTGCAAGAACCATCAGGAGTTTATGAGATAATTCCAATGAAATGGGCATGTAGTTTTCGGTTTCGCTGGTAGCGTAACCAAACATCATTCCCTGGTCACCGGCACCCTGCAATTCCGGATTTTCCTGCTCAAGACCCCTGCTGATATCCTGTGTTTGCTGATGGATGGTTGATAATATACCGCAGGAATCTCCATCAAAGCGATATTCCCCTTTGTTGTATCCGATCCGGTTAATAACTTCTCTCGCCGTTTCCTGCAGATCAATATAGGTTTTGGTTGTTACTTCCCCGGCAACCACTACCAGTCCGGTGGTGACCAGGGTTTCGATTGCTACTCTTGAACTTGGATCAAAGGCAATCAGACGATCAAGAATCGCATCAGATATCTGGTCGGCCACTTTATCCGGATGACCCTCACTGACGGATTCACTTGTAAACAGATAACTCATAATGTTTAAAATTTGAGATGTTATGATTAAATCAGGATCTTTTTCCCCTCCAGTCTGAAGGGTTTCGCAATACACATGGTGTTGTCCTTGATGAAGGAAGAACAATCAAGGTCACGGGAGCGGAACTCGATGTATAAGTGCCCCAGGTAATCGCCCCGACCATAACCCCAATGAGGGATGCCAACTTCTTTGTTGATGCTTTCAACTAATTCAGCATCGGAGCAAGCCTTTAGTTCCTCTGTGTAACCATAGCGGTTTTCATCAGGTTCGTCTAACCCGAAGATATGAACCACCAATTTTCCACGATCTAAAATGACGGTCATGATTTTAAGTATTAAAGAATTATTATAACTAAGACAACTTTTCATAGGTCAGTAGTCAGAAGGAAGACTTTTTGACTCTCATAATCAACAGCATAGCGCACATCGTTAATGTCGGCATCGCTGGTGCATTCGTTTTCCCAATCAATAAGTCCTTCCATAAACGAAATCAACTCTTCGGTAGAAAAATAGTCGCTGGACATTGGACTGCCACCCGAGTAACAGTCCCAGCCTATCGTCAGTATTTCTCTGGCATTGTCCTGGAAATATTCGCTGAACCATTGATCGAAATCATCCTTCAGATCGACATCCAACTGGGATTTCGAATCTTTAA
The DNA here is from genome assembly GCA_903919065.1 of uncultured Bacteroidota bacterium. Taxonomy (GTDB): domain Bacteria; phylum Bacteroidota; class Bacteroidia; order Bacteroidales; family UBA12481; genus UBA12481. The sequence continues at coordinate 15,287 of CAIXHD010000580.1, read as the reverse complement.
GGTGGTCGAGAATTTGTTGAGATTGATCCTCGCTGAACGTTTTCAGTAAATTCTTAACGAACTTTTTCTTGTACGGCAGATGCCGGAAAATCTGGTCTTTTTTCATGATTTTGAATTCAAGTTTTTCAAGGCTTCTTTAGCCTTAACTGATCCTAATTCTATAGCCTTTAATAAATCCAGACGTGCATCATTTTTTAGTCTCATGGCAATTCTGGTCATTCCTCTTCCATAATACGCATGACCCAATCCAGGCTCAATCTCAATGGCCTTATTAAAGTCTTCTATGGCACCTTTAAAATCTTTGAGACTATGTTTTGAGAAACCTCGATTTTCAAAAGCTTTAGCCTCCTTTGGATTTGTTTGTATCGCCTTAGTGTAATCTTTTACCGCTCCTTTAAAATCACCGAGGCAATCCTTGGAAAAAGCTCTCCTATGATAGATGAGTTCCACTGTAGATTTTTGGTAGGTGGTTGTCCACTGCGGATCAAGGTCCAGAGCTTTGGCAAAATCGGCAATTACTCCTTTGTAGGCCTTGATGTGAAAACGTGCCAGGCCTCGCAGAATAAAAGCTTCCGCCACAGGTTTAATATTCATGGATCTGTTAAAATCGGCAATTGCCCCGTTATAGTCTTTTGCAATTTGCTTTACCTTACCTCTGAGCAAATAAGCCTGTGAAAACTCCGGATCAATTTCCAAAGCCTTTGAGAAATCAATTATCGCTCCTTCATAATTCTCAAGGTCCCACAGTTTCAGGCCGCTGGTACAATATTCACCTGCCAAATCGCGATTAACATGCGAATCATTAGGATTGGCAGGTTTCAGGTTTACAGGATAATTTGTGGCGGACGCCGGTGGAAGAATAATTTTCAGCAGCTTCTCAATGGAGGATTTAAGGAATAGCTTAGCACGTCCGTGAGGCTCCTCACAGGAAACAGAAAAACTATTTTGTTTCATGGGAACACATTTTTAATCGTTTACGATCCGCATCATTTTACCACCGTGGTGTGCCACTCGGTTGGTTCCCGTACTCGGGATCTGGATGCATTTCCGGTATAAATGTAATTAAAGTTGAAACAACAAAGACAGATATGAATCGAATTTTGTAGCAAAATTTTCAGGGCGTTTATTGGAACCAAGTGTTGCACTTTCTGCAACAGTTCGAGATCCGGGCTATCAGCGTTTTTGGCCGATAAGGATTAGTTTGTATTTATCATGGAGGTCATCAGGGGATCTCGCAAAGGATTTCAGTTAGCTAAAGCTTCGGAGAAAGCTTCGGAGAAAACTTCGGAGAAAATCATCAGAATGTTCACAATATTTGCGATTCGCGAATTGCAAATATTTTCTTCATAGTTCAAATATCCATACCAAATAAACCATATAGCACCATGGAACCAAAACCTTCTTTTGTGATCTCCTGTCACGCAGATACAGGGATTCACAACCACCGGCTTTCACGGAATGGTGAAGAGCTCATTACCGGCCATCTGGATAATTTTGTCGGCGTTCATGCGGTGATGCAAGCCTATTTCAGCGGGCGGAGGAATTTCAAAAATTGCAAAACGGGTTATTCGCAAAATGGACAAAACCCAGGACTACCTGTCAGAGCGTTTGAAACCTCTCACCTAACTCTCTTCCGGTAGAAACTTGTGATTCCGTTCACCTGGTCATCAAAAGATACAACCTCGTTATCACCATGAAAATCCAAATAACTCAGAATACCAAAGTCCCCCATGCAGCAAGTTGTATGGGCGAATAAAATCCCCATAAAGAAGAATGACAATTGCGGACCCGAGATCAATATTAACAGAATCAGCATTGCTGAGATCAGGACAAAAGGCGCCAGCCCCACGAATCTGATTTCCTTACTGCTGGCGACGAAGTTATCGGCGTTACATAGAATGTAGAACTTTTTAAAATTCACTTTAAACGTCACCTTTTTGGCGCCCATTAGTTTGAAGGCCAGGTAATGTATGAGTTCGTGAATCGGGGCAATTATAATAGAAAATATGTAACCTGCCAGGAGCGAGAGGAACGCTTTGCCAAATGATATCTCACCTCCATGGATTCCATGCAAGAACATATAATAGATGGCAATTAAAGCAATGAGGTGGCTATACTCCCAGATTGCAGAACTCGCCGTCCTCTTTTTCAGATGCCTTATTATAAAGGGAGTAAGATTATGTTGGTCCATGGAATCCATTAGCTGGTAACCCATATCGTTCAAATCATCTGGTTGAATTTTCATTTTTCTTTGGTTACATGGTTATTTTTTAAGCCGGAGAGCCATTGGAAGCATCAACAGGAAAGGCAAGCATAAATCGTAATCAGCGTGCTCGTAATCGATGCCGATATTTATGTTTTGATAATAGGCCATGATACTTTCAAAATATAGCCTTTCGGAGGGAATATGCCAGGCAGCGGCGCCGAGCTTTTCAGCGAGAAACCATTTTTCCAATAATCTTGCTGCTCTTCCATTTCCATCGGCAAAAGGATGGATGTGACCAAAGACCAGATGAATCATGGAGGCAAAATAGAATATCCCGGAGGTGGAAAGTTCACTGTTTATGAGAATTTCTATATCGCCGAATAGCTTGTTCATTTCTGATTCAACCTGGGAAGCGGGTGTTGGAGAATAGGTCTTTTTCTTGCCTTTGTATAATCCAGCTTCTACCTTCCGGAATTTTCCCCGATATACCGGTTTTGATAGCAGTGTTTGGGATAATATTTCATGGGTTTTAAGCAACGTCACAATATCAAGGCGGTTGGATATTGCAAATTCGTATGCAGCCATGAGTTCCAGAATTTCACTAAAGTAGCGGGTGTTGGTCTTCATCCAGGGGAATTGATACTTCAGGTACTCATCCAACGTAAGAGAGTTATTCTCCATTGCCCAGGAATAGAATGCAGACTTTGCAATCGAAATGGTAAAGGTTTCTCTGTATAGGAGGGATTCCTTTTTGATACCTGTCGATTTGAACTTCTTGTATTTGTTAAAATCGATCGGATTGCCATCAATCATGGAGGAATAAACCGCAGCCTTAGCGACGGAAATCTCCAGATTCGCCTCATTCGCAGATTGCTTCCTGAACTTTTCGAGTTGCCTTTCAATGTTAATCGGCTGCTGCTCAAGATATAAGTCAAGATACCCAGCCGGAATAAGTTGTGTCTTCATAAGATTTCGATTTCGAACATCAAATATACATTCTTTATACATCATTTGCAAAATTTGTTTACTAACTTTGTGAAGAAGATTTTGGAAAACGACTAAAAGGAGTGATTATGAAAAAGAAGGTCTATTTAATAAGGTGTTTTGACATGGGTTGTTCAAATATTGAGGGCATATATGATTCCTACGAAAAAGCAGAAGTTGATTTGCTGAAAATCGTTGGGGTCGTAAATGAACGGCTGAGGAGAAGGAACGATGAGTATCACACCCCATTTGTACAGAATACGAGAAATGAAGATGAGCCTGACATCTTGGTTCAATACAGAAACCGGGTTCGAGTCATGGAAATCAGACAGGTCGAAGTAAACAAACCTTATAACGATGTGATCGACTGGTACGACTATTTTCCGGAGTAATGACATAACTAACTCAGTGAATATGAATAGCGATAAGATTTATACTATCAGGTGTAACGATGTGGAATCGTCAACAATCACAGGGGTATACCATACATTAGAAATGGCAGTGGAAAACCTGCTTAAAATGGTTGATGCAATCAATAAGCGGATTTCCCGCACTAACGGTGAGTTTGATAATCCATTTGAACCGGACGAGATTGGTGAGGATGAGGAGAATATTTTGGTTCGATACAGAAACGGCGTCAGTTCAATGGTAATCAAGGAATGTATTCCGGATGAGCCTTATGATGACAGCTTGCTTTAGTACAACTATAACCAGGTGATTTAAAATTATTGATTATGAGAATTGTGAGAGTTAAACACATCAAAGACTACCTGTTAGAAGTGTCCTTCGATGACGGTAAGGTTAAGGTTACTGATTTCAGTGACTTTCTGATACATGCGCGCAATCCAATGTCTAACCAATTCATGGATATTAAGAGGTTTAAAAAGGTCAGAATCGATCATGGTGACCTCACCTGGGAAAACGGTGAAATGGACTTCTCAGCCGAAAGTATATATGACAGAGAATTTGTTCATTCGGAAACCAAGGAATTGAAGTACCTCAATGAACTTAAACGATGGCTTGAGGTATGGGAGCGAAGAGAGGAAACCAAAGAAGAGGACCGTCCTATACTGATGGAAGCGCTGGAAAAGATCCAGAAGAAAATCGGCATACTGGAATTGCATTATCAGGATGCGGCAAATTCAAAGCTGACTTTAAAAATTGCCAGGCTAAGGGGGTTGGGATATTGCGTATTTGCTGACGTATACAAAATTGGGCATTTTCCAAAACTCACGCTTATGGAAGTAATCGAAAGAGCGGATGAAGGTTATAAAATTGAGATATCGTCTGGAACTGACGGTTTTACTTATTGGAAAGTCACCGGTTACTCCGCCGACGATTACGATAAATTCTATCGCATTTTAGAAGTCCTGGAGAATTACGAAGATTAATGTGATCGGTTTCGATAAATAAAAGACTCCAAAACATGAACCTTAAGAAACCAAAGATTCGATTGAGCGCCATTGAGAAGACTGCTTACCATGAAGCAGGGCATGTGATAGGATGCTATCTGGTGGGATTTGAAATTGAATATGCCAGCATTATACCTGATGGGGATAGTAACGGACAGGTTAAGTCGAAAGAGTTTGAGAATTACTTTTATGAGGGGTTCCGTCTCTACCATATTAAGGATTACGAATTGATTTTCAATTCTATCGTAGTTAACATGGCAGGATATTTTTGTGTCCGGAAGGTTACGGGAAAGGGGCAGCTTTTTGTTGATTTTGGTGACTATGCCAGGACCCTGGATCTTCTTAAGTCTTTCCATATCACATCCAGCCTCCGCGACTCCATGATGGCAAACGCAGAATATTTTCTTCGGGACATTTTTAACGAGGAGCGGCCCTGGGAACTGGTAAGGATTATTGTTGCAAGCCTCCTGGAAAGAAAGACACTCACAGGAATGGAAATACTGGAGATTATCGAAAACTCAAATTACTATATCCTCAGGAAAAGCCGGTCTACACCTTCCTGAATTTTGCCAATCACACAAAAAGAAAGAAAATGAAACATCCGCACCAGACGACATACAACTCCCTGCTCTGGTACCTGACCTGGAAAGACTTCCCGGAATCCGAATCGAGCTGGATGAAGACATTTACAGCAAACCTGAGCATGGCTAATGTTCCCATGAACCCCAGAATGGAATTGCTGGAAGCTTTATCTGTCATGGCGCAAAAAGAGCATCTGAATCAGGGAAAGCAAGGCTGGGAATCCGTGCTGAAAATCATCAGGGCTATATGGCAGGAAACCCCATACGCTTTCGGACGGTTCTTCCTGAAAAAATATTATCGGAATAACGACTTTGATTATGGCGATATGCTCAGGGAGTTTGTACGGTCAACCGTTCCTGAGGATGGCGAACCGAACCGTGGAACCTGGGTGATCGTTGGCGAGCTGGTCATATACCGAATGACACAGGCCTTGACCGCAGCAATCAACAAAAATCAAAACAATAGCTGCGGACCTGTTTTCGAAATCTCGGAAGATGAGAGTGAATTTCAAAAACAATGTATCTTTCTTACTTCCATCTTTGAACCGGGAAGCACGCTGACAAAAATGATTACTGTTGAACACGAGGCTGATCTCTTCCGGTTTAATACAAAACCGGATTTTGAAGGAGATGTCCGCTATGCCTGGTCTGATGAAATAATAGGTGAAGGCGCATTAGGCAGAAGGCTTCAGGAGTATATTGATGATGCATGGGACCCGATTGAGAAAGAACTCTGCACTATATTAACGGAGCATTTCAGGGAGCCACAACTACTGCTCAGGGGAGTCGGCCACTGGGATAAACCCACGGGCAACCTGTTTTACACCGAGATGGACCCGAATGATCCGGTTATCACCCCCGAGCTCCAAAACTGGTGGGATGACCTGAAGGAAACCGCCGCAGGCAGGTCGCATCGAAATCAGAAGGAAATAATTCAATATCCACCGGCAGGATCAGTGAAGGACCCGTTTTAATAAAGCAAGACTGGGACACCTTGACTATACATAGGTATAACTGGATGATTTAAGCGAAAACATTATTAAAAGCAAATGATTGACCATCCTTGTTCTTGAAAATTATAACTTGGACCAGACCTCGAAAAGGAATTAAAATAATAAAAACCACCTCCGAAATCTTAATTTTTCGTTGAATTATCACACTCATTTACATAATGTTAGATAACCCATGAATGCACATGAATTAGATTCTTTGGAAGCGTTTTCAAGACGGAATTTAGACCTATTGCTTAAATTAAGCGATTCCTATTCATACAATAGCCTTACGCTTTGTGTACTGGATTCAATTTATTCTATCGGCATACGTTACGCTACAGTACTGAAAGTCATTGAGTCATATTGCCAATACTACAAAGTTACCAAGCATCGCGAAACTATTGGGAGGTTTCCTGAAATAATTAGTCAGGAAAGTATTGATATGTTGATTGATAAAATTAAGGCCATTGGGCATGAACGGTTTGCTTATGAGATTCTGAAAAATCGAAATCGAACCTCAGCAAAAAACGGCATATTAAAATCCGAAGCTGTATTGAATGTTTGTGAGGTTTTAAGTAAACATCATATTCAATACCTGCAAGATGTTGAAAGCATAAATAATATTCCGGAATTTGAACATGATTTTAAAGCAATACAGGGTCAAGGAAGTGGTATTTCTTTGTCCTATCTGCTAATGCTAAGCGGTGATGATGAATTAATTAAACCTGATCGTATGATTTTGAGGTATATAAATCATGCAATCCATCTTCAGCCAAATACCCAAGAAGCTACACAGATTATTATTGAGCTAGCAAAAAGGGTTAATTTAACTCCTCGAACCTTGGACCACATCATCTGGCAATGGATGCAAAATAATCGACCATTGGATGCAAATACAGGATTTTAATCTTGCATAAGTCCGTTCAGCAACCTTGGTAAATATTCTGGCATTCTAAGTCTTATGTTTTAACTGGAATGGAATGATTGATGCAGCGAATCGTTTGGTATTACCTTAACGATATTGGAGAGACATCTTTTCAATCATTTCAGAGGCTGATCTGTTCTGTGCGACATATTTTGGCACTCCTATAGTATAACCTTGCATTCAACTGCATTGTTATAATTATGGAACCAGATATAAAAAGCATGCTCCTCGAGAGTTTCGAGGCCGTTTATATTGCTGCTAAAGACAGTAAGCTCGAACCCGAATTGTTTTTACGACTGGAGGATCATCTGATGAAAATCTCGGATTATCTGAAGGTCAACCGAAACCAGGCCTTAATAGTGGCAATGACGGTAGCTGCAAATTGTCAGGGCGACACGGTAAATATTAAGGAATTGAGCGATTATATCGATTGCAGTCCGTTTACGCTTCTCAAACTATCCAATGAATTCGAAGCGCTTCGCAAACGGGGCATCCTCATCAGGGAGAAATCCTTGCTTTCCAACAGCGATTCAAAGCTGGCTGAGAATTACAAGATGAGTAACGAGGTAATAGATGCCATCATGGCCAATCAGTCAGCACCGGAAAAGGTCACCGACCATTACAAGGATATCTTCGACCTCCTGCACATGATTTCCTCACTTAGGGATCAATGTCATGAGAAAGATATCACTACCCAGCGAGCTTTCGAAGACATGGATAGTGCACTGGCTGATCATATGGATTTTCCTTTGGTCCAGAAAGTTTCGGCAATGAATATGGAGCCAACTGATAAATTTCTTTACCTGTATCTGATCTGGAAAACTCTTAATGGCTGCACTTCGGTTGACATCAGCAGAATCATCACCGGCATTATTGACAATCCTCCTGACCGAATCAGGATTATGCAAAGAATCATGATGCTGGACAGTGACTTATCAAAGTCTGACCTGGTTGTTTTGAAAGAAACTGATTTCTTTAATGATACGGAATTTTCTTTGTCTGATAAATCGCTGGATATACTAAAAGAGTCAGGAATAAGCCTTTTCGTCAGGAAACGGAATAAAAAGAATATCATCAGTCCTGCGGATATCATCCCCAAAAAGCTTGTATTTAATCCTGATGAAGATCGGCAACTGGAGATGGTCCGGAATCTGCTCGACAAAGAAAATCTCAATGAAACCCGGCTGCGACTTGCCGACAGAAACCTGACGAAAGGGATTGCCATTTTACTGCATGGCGCACCCGGCACCGGGAAAACAGAATCCGTGTTTCAAATAGCCAGGGAAGTAAACCGGGAGATTATCAAAATTGACATCAGTGAATCAAAATCAATGTGGTTCGGGGAAAGTGAAAAGATCGTCAAAAAAATATTCACGGATTACCGGGAATATGCGGGTGAAAGCGACCGTTTACCGATTCTGTTCTTTAATGAGGCGGACGGCATTATCTCCAGAAGGAAAAAGGTTACCCAGTCCAATGTGGCGCAAACCGAAAATGCCATACAGAACATCATTCTGGAGGAATTGGAACGGTTTGATGGAATTTTCTTTGCAACAACCAACCTTATTATGAACCTTGACCCGGCATTCGATCGGCGTTTTCTTTTCAAGATCGAGATTAAGAAACCGGAAGCATTTGCGAAAGCTTTGATCTGGAAGTTGAAACTCCCTTTTCTTACCGAAGAGGCTTGTGAAAAACTGGCAAATCTTTATGATTTTTCAGGAGGCCAGATTGACAACATCATCCGAAAAGCTGAAATCAACGAAATCCTCACCGGCTGCAGAGTTAAACTTCCTCAATTGATCGAGTTATGCGATACAGAGATTCTTGTTCAGGGAGATCTGCGGCCGGTGGTCGGATTCAAGCGTACAAATAGTTAACGGAAGAAAATTCCTTGAATGAATTTCCGGGCCTAACAAACTGAGCAATTTTGATTATTAGATCAGAGACCAATTATTGATCACGAATTGTCTCCATAAACCCTTATTCCGACCACCCTTGGAGAAAATCTTTTCTTCTGCTTCCATAGGGGTGACACCCAATAACTCTGACAAGCTATCAATGGTCTCGCAAAAGTTCTCGTAGTTAGGTTCAGTATTAGCCATCGTCACGATTCCTGCCGTATTAATATCAACAGTTCGATTACCAGTCAGGAGGTTGACAGATTTCGATGTCCACTGGTCCATGATATAACCATTGTGCTTAGGGGACAAAAAGAATAAAAGCTTTGTGAAATAGGCCGGGCCTACTCCCGGCATGGACCCATTTTTCTTTAGATCTGAAAGAGCCTTATAAGCAAGTGCCCTGTTTGCAAAAGCCCCATCTCTAAGCTTATCTACGGTTGTCATCCATGCACTCATTTTCTTGAAAAAATCCCTTCCATAGTCCCGATTCATTCCGCCCCACGCAAAAATACAAGCGCAGGCTGACACGGTTGAATTGGCCCGGTCATCGCAAAAATTCAACAGTTGCCTCCTGTCAAATCGCTGTTCAGGCACATCGTTACAGGCAGGATTGTCTCCAAGAACCTGGGTTGCCCATTTGTTAGCAGAATAACCAACCATGCCTTGAGGTAGGGCTGGACATTGCTGCAGAAAAAGCAAATACTCTTCTATCATAATTTCGAATTTTAAATTACAGGTCTTAAACTGGAGTTCCCAAAACAGGACGTTAGGTATAAAGCTGGGATTCAATTCTAATTATACACTTTTTTTTGAAGCCCCCCTATTTACGATCTATACGAAAGTCCCGGCTAAGTGACCAGCCGGTTTTCGGATCCGCCTTCCCGACAGATCCTTACTTCTACTTTCTTGAACTCTTTCCTGTACATGCCGTCATACATCATTTTCCACAGGTTTTCACCCTTCAGCGATGCCTTCGGTAAATCCTTTTTCAGATTATCCAGCCTGATGATAGAATCCCGATATTTTCCAGGCTCCATATACCACCGTACCACCACAATCCTTCTCTCCGAAGGCAACCCTTTATAAAACCGGCTCAACCTCTCTTTCAACACTTCTTTCTTCCAATCCTCAAAATGCTTTTCATCAGTGAACAAATTGCGCAACATAAATACCTTTCCCAATTCCTCTCTAAGAATAGTGCTTTCCATGTCTTTACGTTTTTAATTGCTGGTGATGGAACAAACGTAAGACCTGACTTCGCCATAATTTGTCGTAGGGGAATAAAAAAGACCGGGAAAGTGAAATTATGTCTGGGTAGGCTAAATCTTTCGGTAAAGCCTCACCTCCCCCTCCTGTCCGTAATACTTATCAATGGTTCTTTGCTCCCGGTAACCGGGCCATTTAAAATTCGAATACCCGGAACCATAGCCTCCGTAGTAAATATAATCAGGAATGCCCGCCGGATTATTGTTGATTACCCAGGCCAAATGACTATTGGGATCACTGAAATTGGTATAGTTTAATCCAAAACCCGTGCCCGGCTGAATGATGGCCAATGCACCCGGGGAAATTTTTTGAGTCCAGTATAATGCCTCATAGGTTGCAATGCCCTCACCACCAATATATAACAAGCTAAATCTGAATGGGCCGTGTTCTTCATCTTTATCTGAATCCCTTTCATAGATGGTCCAGGTGCTGAATGGACTTTTCAGGCTGGACTGATACTTCATATACTCGGCCATCGACAAATCTGGAGGCAATATCGGGTTCCATCCCTGAGGCGCCAAATCGGATTGAACAAGCCGCCGGGTGGCGAAAACATGATAACCTCTGAAAGATGCTTGCTCATTTTCAAAAGCCTGCTCACCGGTGGCATAATCACAATACACAAAGCTCCGGATACCGAGAGACCTACCCAGAGTATTGCAATCCCTGACCACTCCCCCATCTAAACCGGATGCCGGATAAAACAAGGAATTCAACAACAGGTCATAAACCGGAAAAGTTCCGTGTTCTATCTGATCTTTAGTGAGTCGATCGAAATCCAGCATATTATGTTTTCTCCTTTTGGTTAAATCGATAAAATCGCATCAGCAAATGCCGGATACTCTTTCCGGACATAATCCGTTAACTCCTGAGGCCCGGCAATCTTTATATCTCCCAGCGTTGCTGCCACCTTTTTAATCAGGTCACGTGTGGGGATAATACGGAGCTTTACTTCGTTGTACGCCCCGATTTTCTTATTGGTTATTTCCTGAGTATGGATAAATGGACGATCGATCAGGAATGGCAGCGAATAATCGGAAACAGCGAGTGTAACGTCCATTACCTGCCCTGGGTAATTCGGAAAGATTGAGGATTTAACCCCAAGCTTAAATTGATTGAGATTCAGTGCCTCCTTAACGCCACGTGGGATCTCATCTGAGTTATATCTTTTCCCCAGACTTAGATTTAGGATCCGGTCGAGACCAAATAATTTCAGGCTGGATGAACCTTCATCATAAGCGTATACATACCAGCGATAATCTGCTTCAGCCAGTTTTAAAGGGCTGACGGTTCCCTCGAAGGTATCCAGACTCCCATATTCCTGATAAACAATGGAAATCTTCTGGCTATTGTTCATTGCCTGAAGAACCACTGGCAACATTCTTAACCCTCTGGAGTACAAATCAGTGCGAATAAGGTCATCGGAATCCCCTGTTTTGAGCCTTTCCAGGCGGCTTTGGCGGGTCCAAAGCGTATTTATTGAAAGCATAGTCGCATAATCCTCATTTATACGAACCTGATCAACAATCCGATAACCAATATCAGGAATATATTCCACCTCAAAACCAAGATCCCTGATCTGCTTAATAATTCGTGCAAAGGTTCTGTCTGATATCCGTAGTTCAGCTTCACTAAGCTGATCCATTACCGCCTCCTTGCTCAATGATTGGTAAGTGATCAGGGCCATGACTCTCGCAAGTCTCTGTAAATTAAGGTTGTCTTTCATATAAGGAGTTTTATAGCTTTCTAAAGTTATTTAATATAATTCCCGGCCAAGAGTGGCAGCGAAGATCTTTCATGGATTTGCCTCAATCTATCTTCCAAAACCAATTATTTGCCGGTCTTTACCGGTAATTACCTCTGCTTCACAAAAACCGATCAACCGTTTCAGGTCTGGTTTGCTGCCATTAAGAATTTCATCAATCTCAGCTTTGCGGGCGATGTTGTCAATCTGCCCGCCTGAGAAATCAAACCGATTGGCAAGAACCTCACATTGATCAACCGGGATAGATGGAATCTTTAATTTCCAGATTCGCACCTTAACGGAAGGATCAGGTTTTTTGAGTTCGATCTTGAATAAAAACCTCCTCTCAAAGGCAGAATCCATGTTGGAAGGGAGATTGGTGGTTGCAATAAAAATCCCGCTGAAGCTTTCCAGTTCATCGAGAATGATATTCTGGATCGCGTTCTCAGTCTGGTCAACACACGCTGCACCCGGCCCCCGCCTGGCAATAAGTCCATCTGCTTCATTAAACAGTAGTATTGGCATTTGTGCTGATTCTTTCACTAAAGCCCGGTAGTCGGTGAAAATCTTTTTGACCAGCTTCTGGCTTTCGCCAAACCACATGGATTTTGACTCACTGATATCCACTTTAAAAATGGTACGGTTGGTTTCCCGGGCAGCCTGAAGTACCAATTCAGTTTTTCCGGTTCCGGGCGATCCGTACAAGAGGACAATGACCCCTACGGGAAGTTTCCTCAACTCAAGCTGCTTCCTTGTCTTCTGGAGGTTCTTCTCCTCAAGCAGGCTGACCAGGGTTTTAACCTGAAGCTCGTCCTGACTGTTAAAAACAAGCTCTTTATGGATTATAGAACCCGGCTCAATAATGTTATCCGATTTTATTTTCTTCCCGAACAGTTTAATTCCAAGGTTCTGGATCATCAGTACTGACTTGCCTGATAACCGCAAACGGGTATCCTCGAAAAAAGAAGCTTCCTCCAGCTCTACGAGTTCCTGAATGGATAATTCGGTCTCCTCCCTGATCAGAGCCTGGGTATTTTTGATGATCTGGGTGGGATGATCATAGATAGCCGCCATAGCCCGTCCGGCATCCACAGACTGACGCCCGCTCAGGGTGTTCCAGATCAGGTTCAGAAACAATATTCTCTGGGCCACCGGAAGATTCAGATTCAGAATTTTAGCGATCAAGGGCAACCGTTTATAATGCGTCAGAAATGTTTCCGATTTGTCGAAAAGATCGATGGTGGTGATCTCATCGTTATCCCGCTGTTCAATTAACCGGTTAAGGTAACCGAGGATTTCAAAAATGTCTTCAAGCTTCTTCCAGTCCAGGGTCGGCATCGCCTGGCTCGTAAGTATAGATTCCATGATCAGGTCATTAACTACGTACAATGTTCGGGGGACTTCCGGTGAATACCGGGCTTGAGATTTACTCTTTGACAGCATCCCCTTTTGGCACAGCTTCTCCAGAATTTCATAAAACTGAAGGACTTTCATGGTATTGCAATTAAAATGCTCACCCAGGTCCCTGAAACTGGCCGCTTCACCTTTAATGTTGAAAGCAATAACGAGGGCCAGAAAGAAGGATTCCTTTTGATTGGTTCCTGCGTATTCAGAAAAAGTCCGCAACTCAGTTTTCAGGTCGGACATAGTCTTCCCCTCGGGGAAAGAGTTCCTTGATCTTTCATAAATTGATTCAATACAACCAACAATCCGGTTCTTTCTTCTTTTGTCCATATTTCCGAGGGTATTGTTTATGCGACAAACATATGTCCGAGCAACGCCATAATCTGTCGTTGCCGAATATAAAAACGGCACGACAAGGCATTCCTACAACTTAGTTTTACTGCATAAAACAATGACAGGAAAATGGATAATACCTTTGCAAAGGGAGAGGCCAATGGGGTGAAGGCCTTTTATAAGCTATGTATCTGAGGATTACAGAAAATTGCATGCAATAAATGCAAAATATTAACAAGCTAAATATCTGATAGTTACCACATATTGCACGAAAGATATGCAAAGACATCAACAAACTGTATATCTGACAATTACAAACAATTGCACGTAAAAATTGCAAAATTTAAAAGCTGATTATCTTCCCCTATATTCAGGGTTATGGGGATCTTTTTCCATCTCTTCGGTAAACAGGTGCTGCCATCGCGGATTATTTCTCAGCTCATACATCATCAGTGTTTCCAGCCAGTTATTGAAACTTCTGTTATCCTCTTTGGCAGCCTGCTCAGCTTGACGGATCAGGTGAAGATCGAAGCGCAGGGTTTTAATGATTTTCTCGGACATTGTTTTTTATCTCTCCGTTATTCACCCACCAAACATACATACTTTATACATTTTTTGCAAAATTTGTTTACTAACTATACTGACCGTCGAAATCCCTTGACCAACAATACATCATTGGTGATGGGGCTTTTTCTAACAAGGGTGAGAAAAGCGAAAATGCGGAGAATAAACAGAATTTTGATTGCACTTTATGCGGAGATTAATTGGTCATGCGGAGAATAAACACTATTTTTAACGCACAATTAGCGGAGAATAAAAGTATGTATTTATACAATGATCAAAATTGGCCCATCTTTAAATGGAATAGCGAGAAACTTTTGCCTTTGCTTTCTTGGGTAAGTAACAGCCAAGGCAAGCTAATTGGAAAAATGGGTGCTTTGGGATTTGAACTTCGCAACGAAGCGAATCTTGAAATTTTAACCCAGGAGATTATTAAATCAACAGAAATCGAGGGTGAATTTCTTGACAGAGAACAAGTAAGGTCGTCAATCGCAAGAAGGTTAGGATTAGAAATATCAGGTTTAGTTTTCTCTGAACGCAATGTTGACGGAATAGTTGATTTGATGATTGATGCAACAAAGAACTTCAACAAAGAATTGAATAGAGATCGACTTTTTTCCTGGCATGCATCACTTTTCCCAACTGGACAAAGTGGAATGTATAAAATCACTACAGGACGCTGGCGTGACGATTCAACCGGGCCCATGCAGGTTGTATCAGGACCATTGGGAAAAGAAAAAGTTCATTATCAGGCACCACCAGCGGCGCAGATTGAAAATGAAATGCGGATTTTCCTGGATTGGTTTAATTTGGAGCAAAATACTGACCTGGTGATGAAAGCAGCCGTTGCACATTTGTGGTTTGTAACCATTCACCCTTTTGAAGATGGAAACGGAAGAATCTCAAGAGCGCTAAGTGATATGCTGTTAGCTCGTTCTGACGAACAATCGTACCGATTTTATAGTATGTCGACTC
>CAIXHD010000579.1 GCA_903919065.1 uncultured Bacteroidota bacterium | reverse complement strand
GGTATCCGTGATGATTTTACCAGAGCATTTTTCGCCAGGGCCGGCGCCAGGTTTGAACAGCGTCAGATTTTCCGGGCAGCGTCTGATTTTTTTAAAGGACTATTTTGCCTGGTTGTTGATATACTTCCGACAACGGGTTAGTTGATTACTCATTCTTGATGCAGCGAACTGACTGGCCATGGAACCACTCCCAGCTCCAAGTCCGGTTGATTCCGTCATATTCCCAGCTGAAGTTACGTGTCCATACCTGCTCCTGGTCTTTCAAATCGGGAGTCCAGAATAATGCAAAATTGGTCAGTCCGTAAAACCCTCCATGATCATCGCAGCCTCCGGCCGGAAGAATATTGAAGCAGCTGGAATTGGTGCCATTGCCAGGTGAATACCAACCCCATGTTGATTTCATTTTCCTGGCTATATCACCTCTATAATCAGTAGCTGCGGCTTCTGCCTGAGTCAATCCCAGGAACATCTCCAGCGTTTGCCACTCAGAGTCATGCGGCAGGTGCCAACCGGGCGGACAGGCTATTTTTGCCGCTTCCCAGTTGTAAAGCACCCCGTAGGTGGTATAATTGGGTGCAGCTTTGGCCTCAATTACACTGGTACCATTATAACCCGTAACATAATAACGGGGAACATAGTTGGATATACTCGAGGACGGGTATACCTGAGGCAGATAGGCAAGGTTCTCGGTCATCCAGGTTTGAGTGCCATAGGTTTTATACTTATAGGTCCGGCCATCGTATTCAAAGGTACCGGCCCCTTCACCGCAGGCAGAGATTTTAGCCAGAGAATATGCCTTTCCCAAACTAACGTTAGCCGCATCCGTGACTTCCACCGAAACAATAAATTCCCCTACATTGGCATAGGTATGCAGAACCCTGGTGTCATTCAACCTGATGACTTTCTGCGTACCATCACCAAAATCCCAGGTATATGTTGAATTTGACGGGGCAGCACCCTTAGTCTGCGCTGTAAGCTGATACTCTTTCCCGGGCTCACCGGTTAAGGGATCGGGATCAATACTCAACGGAAAATAGGTGACAGTAAGCCATTTAAAATCAACATACTTTTCCTCCACAAAATTCTTTCTCCAGCCCACGATATAATATCCAAGGTTATTTAATCCCGGCTTCAAAATTACCCTGGCTATCTGGTCCTCCTCCTTCTGGCTGGCTATACCGCCGTTTTGGTCGAACGCTAAATGACCAATTCGTTTTTGATTATCGACCTCGGTAAACTCTTCAGCAGTCGGACAGATAACAACAGTTCGAAGGGTATCCTTTATAACCACCTGACCATCTTTTAATTCAAAGCCCCCGGTGTCATCAAGCCCGTATATGGTATAATCCGGAAAAACATTGGGAGCAATCGTTCCGATGGTGTTTGCAAAGAGCTCTCCATACCGGCTTCCTATCTTGTCCCATTCAATATAAGCTGTTTTGGCATAATAGGTTACATAAGGATAGGGATTTGATACATCGTTTGCGTTAAGCTTGCCGACATAGGGCTGAAATTTGTCACCCTTGAATTCGATTACCTGACCGGCACCCGGGTAATTGGGATCGGAGATAAATAGTTTTCCTTCAGGGACAGATAGCTGATAGCAAATCAAATCATGGCCGCCATAGATCGGTGTGCCATTGGTTTCCTGTCCCTTTTGCCTGTAAATTCCAATACCCTGGGGTTCGCCTGTAACCAGCATGGTTCCTGCAATTGTGAATAGCTTTAGTTTATCCAGATCCTGGTTCTTATCAATGTATTGATCAAACATATTTACCACGCGACCATTCCAGTCCAGGTCTTTGTGTATAACAGAGGAGAAACGGTATCCGCGGGCATTATCTTCCCACATGTTTGCGTTATCGCTGAATTTATTGAACAGGTTGCCTTCGGAAGGTTTTTTCTCGAAATAGTACCACATGGCGGCCATATTCTGTCCGGCGCAATGCCCGCCCGGCGCAAGGTAGGATCCGTAATTTGGAAACTCCCAATCATCCACACCCGGCTTGAATCCCGAGGAAATGATGGGTTGCCCGTTGAGGACACTCTCGGATATGGAGCTGATGATGATGTTGGCTCCCAGGCCCATTAAAGTGCTGCTTTTGAGCGGTCGGGCCCGGCTTTTCAGTTTGTCGGCCGATAAAAAATGGCGGGTCAGGAGGGTGATGGAACCTTTACCAATTTCCTTAAACGGGATCCCCTCGAGTTTGCCGGTGGTTTCATCAAAATAGAAACCCAGGGGGATATGCCCGGCAGGAATGGTAACCGGAATGGTTAAACTCAAAATTTCATTGGCATATCCTCCTTCGCAGAGAATCGTGATCATCGGGGAAATCGGATTAAAGTACTGGCCAAGCTGGTGACTGATAATATCGGCATATGACACCTTGATCGTCTGGTCGGAAACAAAAGAACCTGAGGGAATCACCATTTCCACTCCGTCAACCGGAGTTCCTGGTTTGGCGATACGGATAGTGCCTCCGCCAACTCCGATGGTTCCGGAATGAACTTCCGTAACAGGGCCGATTTTGATATTCAGCAGATCCGTTCCGGGGATTATGGGATCTCCACCGTACTTATCACATGAAGCAAAGACAAACAGAGCAGCAAAGCCAATAAATGCGGCGATCTCATAGATGCGTTTCATAGCTTTATTTTTTTGGATTTAGTAGCTAAGTCGTTTATCCATAAAAGTTAAGAAATGAAATTGATAAAACCAAAATGAGTTCTGTAAACAAATCCACCATCTATTTTCTTCGATTGACTACTTTTGAAAAATGCGGGAAATCATCATAGAAAATGCGCACGAAAACAACCTCAAAAATGTTTCGCTGCGTATTCCACATTATCAACTAATTGCCGTTACCGGGGTCTCTGGCAGCGGTAAAACCAGTCTTGTCTATGATGTATTATCTGCGGAAGGCCAACGCCTGTTTTTCGAGAACTTCATTGGAGGAAGAGCCCTGTCGACACAGCCTTCCCGTCCAAAAGCCTCGCTGATCGAAGGCCTCTTTCCGGTCATTTCCATCAATCAGGGCATGGTAGTCCGCAGTCCCCGGTCCACCGTTGGCACTTTGACTGAACTATACGATCTTTTGCGGTTGCTGTTCGCCCGGCTCGGTAAGTCAGATATCCCCGGCCTGCATCCTTATCGAAGCCTGTTTTCCTTTAATCTGCCCGATGGATACTGCCCTGCCTGCAAGGGTTTAGGTGTGCAGGACCATATCGATCCCTCACTCCTCATCGGGGATGGCACCCGAACCATTCGCCAAGGAGCCTTTGTGCTCACCACGCCAAACAACTATATTATTTATTCGCAGGTCACCATGGCTGTGCTCGATGAGGTTTGCCGGGCCGAGGGTTTTACTGTTGATATTCCCTGGCAGGACCTGTCGGTTGAACAAAAAAATATTGTCCTTAACGGATCTGATAAAATCAAGGTCTTATTTGGTAAGCATCCACTGGAATCAAGGCTGAAATGGACCGGCATAACGGCAAAACCTCGTGAAGAGGACTATTATAAAGGGATATTGCCGGTAATGGAGGATATATTGCGACGCGATCGCAATCCAAATATTATGAGGTTTGCCCGTTCTCATTCCTGTACTGAATGTGGCGGAAAAAGATTGAACAAGGAGGCCCTCTCCGTGAAATTATGGGGGATGGATATTTCGGCTTTTGCTGAAATGACAGTAAGTCAATTCCATTCGTTTTTCAGCGACCTGAAAGTGATTGCGAATGAAACTTTCGTCGTAGAGCCGGTGCGCGAATCCATACTCAGGCGGACAACGCTTTTGATGAAACTCGGTGCCGGGCATCTGTCATTAAACCGCGAATCCCCTTCCCTCAGTGGCGGTGAGGGTCAACGTATCCGGCTGGCAAATCAGGCAGCCAGCGGATTGCGCAATGTGCTTTATATTCTCGATGAGCCCAGTGCCGGACTGCACCCGTCGGAGCACGGAAATCTGCTCGAGGTGATGCGTTCCCTGGTGAGTACCGGCAATACCGTTCTGCTGGTTGATCATGACGAGCAAAGCATCCGCGAAGCCGATTGGATCATTGATGTCGGACCAGACGCCGGCGTGGCCGGCGGACAAATAATTTACAACGGACCCGCCGCAGAGTTTTTTAATCAACCTCATCCTGAGAGCATCACCTGGCAGTTTTTGAAGAAGACAGTAGACGGAAGACGGGAAGACCAAAAGACAGAAGACGGAAGACAAAAAGACAAGATCGAAGAGAAGATCGATACCCGAAACCCGACATCCGATACCCGATACCCGATACCCGACACCCATTTTCTGTTTAATGCCCTGAACGTGATCACCGGTGTTTCGGGCAGCGGCAAAAAAAGACTGGTTGATTTTATTCTCGAAAATACCCTTCGCCAGAATATCGGTGGAACGGAAATTTTTCGAAAAGTAATTCATATCGATTCAAGCCCCATCGGACGAACGCCTAAAAGCAATCCGGCAACCTATACGGGCTTATCCGATCATGTTCGCGACCTGCTGGCCTCATTGCCAGAATCACATCAGAGGGGATATAAAAAGGGGCAGTTTTCCTTTGTAGTAAAAGGAGGACGCTGTGAAAGTTGCGGTGGAGCAGGGGTTCAGCAAATCGGAATGCACTTTCTCGGCAATGTTGAAGTGGTTTGCGAAGTATGCGAAGGCAAGCGTTTTATTGATGAAACCCTTGAAATCAGATACAAGGGGCTGAACATTTATAATATACTCGACCTGACGGTGGATGAGGCGAATCAATTCTTTTCAGGTCAGAAAAAAATTACGGCAATCACGGAGATTCTTTCAGATCTGGGTCTGGGTTATCTTAAGCTGGGGCAACCATCAACCACCTTGTCCGGCGGGGAAGCACAGCGTGTAAAACTTGCCACCGAATTATCGCGACAGGCCACTGGTCAAACTCTTTATATCCTTGATGAGCCCACTACCGGCTTGCATATGGCCGACGTTGTAGTACTGCTGAAAGCATTAAAGAAGCTGATCGGGAAGGGTCACACACTCCTTTGTATCGAACACGATCCGTCATTTATTTTACAGTCAGACTGGATGGTTGATCTGGCTCCGGGAAGTGCCGGTGAAGGGGGGGATCTCGTGGTTGAAGGAACTGTAAGGGAATTAATAAATCATCCGGTTTCCCTTACCGCATCTGAACTGAGAAAATACCTGTCGCGGGATGGATCAGCCACCAGAACCATAAATCTTCCATGCCCTGAAGCCATCATTGAAGCGCCAATTACCCTGAACGGAGTGGAAACCAATAATCTTAAAAATATTGATATAGCCTTTCCGGTTGATGCAATCACGGCAGTCACAGGAGTATCGGGCAGCGGGAAATCATCATTGGTCTATGGTACTCTGTATGCCGAAAGTCAACGCAGGTTTCTGGAAGGAACTTCATCCTATAACAGGCAATTTGCTGCAAAAGCCGGTACACCGGTAATAGGGGAAAGTAAGGGGTTGGTACCTGCAATTTCCTTGCAGAAAAAAAATCCCGTTAAGAATCCCCGTTCAACCATATCAACCTATACCGGTCTTTATGATCTATATCGATTGATGTTCAGCCGGATTGCGAAATCGAAGGATAATGAAATCCGGCCATTATCAACCTCTTTTTCATTTAACAATGAAGAGGGGGCTTGTCCTGTTTGTAAAGGGTTAGGAACGCTCATTCTCTGTGATCCTGAAAGGCTGGTTACCTTTTCGGGAAAACCTCTGACTGCAGGAGCACTGGATGGCAGCAAGACCGGCCGTTTTTATGGCGATCCTTATGGGCAATATGTTGCTGCATTAATAACTGTTGGTGCAGCAAATGGATTTGATTATTCAGTTCCCTTCGAGGATCTGGATGAGAATGCCAGGAAGGTTGCATTGCGTGGCTGCGGGGATCAGATTTTTGATGTGGAATGGAGATATAAACGCGGAGCACATGAAGGCGTTCATCAGCTGAAGACCACCTGGCCCGGGTTTTTAAATCTGGTGGAAACGGAATATATACGCAAACATGCTGATGCCCGGGGCGATGCCATGCTGGATTTAATGAAGAATTCGGAATGCGATAATTGCCATGGATTCCGCCTTAAACCGGATATTCTTAAGTTCACAATCAGGGACCTGCATATCGGGCAGATAAACACATTTTCAGCCGATGAAGCACAGCAATGGTTTTCCCATTTTTTCCAGAGTGAATTTGAAAATGAAATGGAAAAGCAAATAGCTCTAGCCTTTCAGGAAAATATTATGGGTCGGCTCGAGGCTTTGCGCAAAGCGGGATTGGGATATATTTCCACCGGTAGAATCGTGGGAACACTATCCGGTGGCGAGTTTCAGCGATTACAGCTTGCCGGACTGGTAAGGGCGCCACTCACCGGCGTGGCCTATATTCTCGACGAACCTTCCTTCGGGCTGCATCCCAAAGATACCCTCCGTATTATGGATCTGATATTAACCCTGAACCGGCATGGAAACACCATTATCATGGTCGACCATTCACCTTTGCTGATCGGGAAATCAGACTTTTTGATAGAGCTTGGTCCCGGGGCCGGCAGCCAGGGTGGGGAGGTCGTATACGCAGGCAAGACG
>CAIXHD010000578.1 GCA_903919065.1 uncultured Bacteroidota bacterium | reverse complement strand
GATCAACCGCTAACACTATACCTATATCCTTAATCCTTCAAAATGATCCTTAAACCCTCCTTTCGCCTTGTACCTTGCGCCTTGCGCCTTCCCTTGAGCCTTGTGCCTTGCGCCTTGAGCCTTTTCCTCTGCCTGCTGCCTTTTTATTCAAATGGCCAGCCCATGAAACTTCGCTGCGAATACCGCCTTAATCCTCTAGGTATCGATGTGGTGAAGCCCCGGCTAAGCTGGTTAACCGAATCGGAAAGGCGAAATGAGCGACAGACCGCTTATCAGCTGCTGGTTGCATCCGATGAAAAGATCCTGGATAAAAATCAGGGGGATTTATGGGACAGCGGTCAGGTGAAATCCAGACAGAATATACAGATCGAATACGGCGGTATCCCTCTGAAATCAGGAATGAACTGCTATTGGAAAGTCCGGACCTGGGATAAGGATGGGAAAAAATCTGCCTGGAGTGAACCCGCTTTATGGACGATGGGACTTTTGGAGCCAGCGGATTGGTCGGCATATTGGATTAAACCGACGGTTTCTGATCAGAAAAATTCACCGGCACCCCTGGTAAGAAAAGAGTTTATCCTTGATTCAGCTCCTGAAAATGCACTCGTCTATGTAAATGTTCTTGGTTACTATGAGCTGTACGTCAATGGGCAAAAAGTGGGTGATGAGGTACTTGCACCTGCAATATCCGATCTGAAAATACGCTCATTTTATAAAACCTATGATATCCGAAGTCTGCTGCATTCCGGCGCTAATTGTATCGGGCTATGGATGGATATGGGCTGGTACCGGTCGGGACCGGTTGCCCGTGTGCAAATCGAAATATCTGTGGGAGGGAAAATGCTTAAGATAGGATCAGATACTTCCTGGATGTGTTCCCCGGGTCCGTATACTCCCCTTGGCAACTGGGCCTGGGATGGTATGGGCGGTGAACGTTATGATGCACGCGCTGCCATAAAGGGCTGGAATGAAGTGGGATGCGCCAACGGTGAATGGAAGCCTGTTCAGGTGGTTGAGGCGCCTTCCGGCACTGTAACCGCTCAGTCCTGTCCTCCAAATCGCGTCGGCGAAAACATTCCTTTAAAATCAGTAACCGCCCTTGCTCCGAAAATCTGTGTGCTTGACTTTGGCACCAACCTTACGGGATGGGTCAGGTTGCGAATGCCGCAGCTGAAGTCAGGCGACCGGATTGTGATGTATTATGCTGATAAACGGTTTCAAACATCAGAAGGTGATACCACCCCGGCCGGAAAATTAAAGGCAACCTCGCAGCACAACTTTGAAACTCCCGGGGGACTGGTCAGCTATCAGACATTTAACCAGGCTGATGAGTTTATTTCAGCCGGTGGGCCGGGAGAGCAATTCAGTTCAAAGTTTAACTATCATGGCTTCCGGTATGTGATCGTTGAGGGATTACCGGCACCGCCGGCTCCCGGTGATGCAGAAGCACTGCTGATCGAATCGGACCTGGAAACCGTTGGCTCGTTCGAATGTTCGAATATGCTTTTCAACCAGATCCATGCTGTAAACCTGTGGACCTTGAGAAGCCTGAATCTTGGAGGTTACATGGTCGACTGTCCGCATCGTGAGCGGCTGGGATACGGCGACGGACAGGTGGGTATCGAATCCCTGGTCATGAACCGGGATGCCGCGGCTTTCTATGGTAAATGGGAGCAGGACTGGCTTGATGCGCAGAATCTGACGACCGGTGAGATGACGCATACCGCCCCGAATTCAGGAGGTGGTGGCGGGCCCGGCTGGGGCGGTGCCGGCTGTGTTTTGCCCTGGAAACTATATCTGTATTATGACGATATCCGGCTGCTCGAAAAAGCATACGAACCGATGCGCCGTTATATTGAATTTCTTGAGGCAAAATGCACGAACGGAGTGCTGAGACATTACGGCGGTGAATGGGATTTTATAGGAGATTGGGTTGCTGCGGGTCGGGGGATGGATACCAATAACTGGCCTCAGAAGCCAGCCGCTGAATTGTTCAATAACTGCTATCGACTTTATCTCTGGGAACAATTGGCTAAAGCGGCTGTCGCTCTCGGAAAGACTGATGAAGTTTCCCGCTGCCGTGCAAGGATCAGCGAAATCAGGCCTCTGGTTCATGCTGCCTTTTACGATGAGCAGCAAAAGCTCTATGTGATAAACGAGGAATCCTACCAACTCATGCCCCTAATGACCGGCGTTGTGCCCGGCGATCTGCAAAAGGCAGTTTTTCAGAAGCTGGAAGATTGTATCCTGCTCAAAAATCAGGGTCATCTGGATACGGGCATGCTTGGAACTTATTTCCTGATCCAATACCTGCAGGACTCCGGGCGAAACGATTTGCTGTATACAATATTCAATCAGCAAACCTATCCGGGTTGGGGATATATGCTGTCCCAGGGTGCTACCACCCTATGGGAGCAGTGGAACGGATTCTGGTCGCAGATCCACTCCTGT
>CAIXHD010000577.1 GCA_903919065.1 uncultured Bacteroidota bacterium | reverse complement strand
TTAAAATATATAGCTATGCAAAACGTATCCATTATTCCCGGAAACAGTCTTGGCAAGAATTTCATTCCATCGGAATTTCTGCCGGAGGGCTGTGATCAGTATTATCAGCGGAACCGTCAGTCGACCCGGTCAGAGAATCGGTGGCGCAAGTTGCGGTCGGACGAGGTGGAGACTCTGGTTAAGAACTTTAATACCTCCTCCAATTGGGATGATATTCTGGTGACGGATGTTTTTGATCCCCGCCAGATCAGGAACACGGAATTTTTTGGCCTGGTGCGGATAGGCTCTGTGCGCGACGCCCTGGTTGAGCATCACGATCTGCGGCTATCGGTAGGCATAACCAACAGTCTGGTGATTTCCTGTGATATCGGGGATGATGTTGCGATACACAACGTACGGTATTTATCGCATTATATAATTGGTGATCGCTGTATATTGTTTAATATCAGTGAGATGAATACCACTGATCATGCCAAGTTTGGTAATGGCGTGATCAAGGAGGGGGAACCGGAGGATGTTCGTGTGTGGATGGATCTGATGAACGAAACCGGGTCGCGACAGGTACTGGCCTTTGATGGGATGATAACCGCGGATGCCTATTTGTGGGCACGATACCGTGATGATACCGATTTGATGAAGAACCTGAAATCCATTACGCAAAATCGATATGATAGTAAGCGTGGATATTACGGAACTATTGAAGACCAGAGTGTTATCAAAAATTCACTCATACTGAAAGATGTTAAGATTGGTTCGGGCTGCTATATAAAAGGAGCGAACAAGCTCAAAAATATTACCATAAATTCATCCCTCGCTGAGCCTACGCAGATTGGCGAAGGGGTTGAGTTGGTGAATGGCATTGTTGGTTATGGATGCAGGATTTTTTACGGCAGCAAAGCGGTTCGATTTATCCTGGGGAACAATTCCAATCTCAAATATGGCGCCAGGCTGATTAATTCGTTTTTAGGCGATAACTCGACGATTTCCTGCTGTGAGGTGCTGAATAATTTGATTTTTCCGGCGCATGAGCAGCATCATAATAATTCATTTCTGGTGGCGGCGGTGGTGATGGGACAGAGTAATGTAGCTGCCGGAGCAACGATCGGATCGAACCATAACAGCAGGGCTAACGATAACGAGGTTCGTGCCGGCAGGGGTTTCTGGCCGGGTTTGTGCACGAGTCTGAAACACTCGAGCCGTTTTGCCTCTTTTACGCTGCTCTCTAAGTCGGACTACCCGGCTGAGCTGGATATCAGTCTGCCATTTTCGCTGGTCAATAATAACAAGTCGAAGGATCAGCTTGAGTTGATTCCGGCCTACTGGTGGATGTATAATATGTATGCACTTGCGCGGAACAGCCGGAAGTTTCACTCGCGCGATCAACGGCTGCAGAAAATCCAGCACATCGAATTTGATGCGCTTGCCCCGGATACCATCGAGGAGATATTTGAAGCCTGCAGCTTGCTGGAGACCTGGATTGGCAGGGCGGATGCTGCTGGCGAGAAGGAAGTTCTGGGGGAGAGAATGGAAAAATCGAAGCGGAAGGTTGTTATACTGAAAGCGCGTGAGGCCCTGATTGCCTATCACGATATGCTCCATGAATATGCCATGAAAAACCTGCTTCAATACCGGGCTGCCCATCCGGATATGACATTGGAAACATTGCGCAGTAATTTGGGCGGGGAACGTAATCGGCAGTGGGTTAATCTTGGAGGCCAGATAATGCCGGAGAAGGATTTAGATGCACTTCGTGCTGATATCGGATCAGGGAAACTGACTGCCTGGGAGAAGATTCATGAGCGGTACGATCAATTATGGGAGGCCTATCCACTGGAAAAGCAGAGGCATGCCTATGCCACGTTGCTCTATTGTTATGGTACCGACCAGATCAGTGCAGATCAGTGGAATCAGGCAATTGACCGATCTATAGAAATTCAGCAATATATCTGTGACCAGGTATATCTGACGCGCAAGAAAGATTTCGATGATCCGTTCCGCAAGATGATATATCGGAATGCGGCCGAAATGGAGGCTGCCATTGGAACGGTGGAAGACAACGATTTTATTCATCAGGTGCGGAGGGAGACGGAGGAGTTTGCAGTCTTCAGCCGGCAGTTTTCAGTCGGCAGTTCTCAGTAGGAAGTCTTCAGTCGACAGTTCTCAGTCTTCAGCCGGCAGTCGGCAGTCGGCAAAATTGTAGGGGCGGACCAATTGTGTCCGCCCTTTTTTTTTCAATGTCCGCCCTTTTTTTTTAAACATCATCCGAAAAGTGTAAAATAATACAAAAACTCGT
>CAIXHD010000576.1 GCA_903919065.1 uncultured Bacteroidota bacterium | reverse complement strand
TACATTTTAGAGCGACAAAATGCCGGTTGGGCTATCAACAGGCTGAATTTTCATACCGGTAAGATTGAAAAGAGGATTCCATTACCCAATTATCCCGGAATGACTAAGATTACCATTTTCAAAAACGCAATCTATTTTCTTTACGACCAGAAGAATTTTCCCTATTACGTCAGGCTTTACCGATATCAACTATAAAAAATTGGCTTATCGATTTTCTTGTAAAAGAATATCCGGGATGCCAAGGTCTTTGCATATTTTTCGGCAAAGGTTTTCCTTTATATCAGAGTGCCTGGGGACAGTTGATGCTTTACCGTTACTGATATTCTTGTAAAGGGTATGGTTCCCTCCTTCACGAGCGAATGTGCAACCATTGGTCTCGAGGTACTTGACCAGTTTATTCCTCTTCATCAGAAGCTGAAGGTCATAGTTTGAGTTATCAGCTTACTGGTTCTTCCCTTTTTGGCAGTTGCTCTCATTTCCTCAAATACTAGATTCACTGCTTCTGCAAGGTTCTCCTTTGCTTCTTCAATTGTTTCACCCTGCGTATTAATACCCGGAATCTCCTGAACGTATGCAATAAAACCTCCCTCATCGCAAGGTTCGAAAACAGCCGTCATCTCAATGTTTTTCATCATTCATTTTTTTCAAAGTTACCCTATAAGACCAACAGTCCCAAATAATCCATTATCTTATCCACGACATAATTCTTGACAACTTGAGTAACACCCTTACTAACAATATATTTCCAGCCCAATCGTTTAAGAATCAACCGACTTAAACAAACCATGAAAATCTTTCTGAACAAACCCGCATACTGGATAATCGTTTTGGCTTTTCTGCCGGGAGTATCCCCTGTCATTGCTCAAAAGCCAGCGATCGATTGGGACCAGCATTGCCGGTCGGCAGTTCGTTGCAGAAATGTACCTGATCTGCGTAATGCAGAAGTCGGATTCAGGCTGGTACAGGGGGAATAAAATAGTTTATCGAATTAAATATATTCTTTGATAAAGGATTCAGATTATTGCTTTTTCAGCCCGGCAATCTTCCAACTTGTCTTTATCGTAAAATGATTTAAATACGCATAAAAGTTCGTCGTGGATTTTGGCCAGGGCCTTTTCACCAGCCTCCAGAATTTCAGGAAATTTTTCCACTTCCCAGAAGGATATAAAATTATCGAACTCCACTTTCATATAGATCACTTCGGCATTGTGCAGGTCGATCGACAGGGCCATCTGGGCGGCTGAAAGGGATTTGGCGCTGAGCTTTCCGGTATGCTCGAGGTTATCGAAAATTCCTTTAGGATCCTGCTGAACTTTTTCCAGAAAATCCACCGCAATGATGATATCGACATCGTGCTTAATTGCCTGAAGAATGGGAAGAGGAGCCGTATAACCGCCATCAAACAGCCAACGTTGGCCTATTTTTATCGGGGGTAATAGCGGGAAAAGTGCCGAAGAGGCATATACGCAATCCGCCACCAATCCCTTTTCCATACCAATACCTTCGCCGGTCTGAAAATCGGTAACCTGTAGTATAGTCTTGATTTTGAGGTCCTCCAGACGGGTATCCCCCCACAATTCCCTCATTATTTTCCGGATCGGACCGGAGTGAATAAGGGCCGACTCTTTATCGATCCGCCCACCTGGGAGATTCGCCAATGCCAGAACCGCCTTGTAATTTACCTTGAAAGAGGACTTCTTCAGCTTTGGCGCCACTTCGTGAAACATCTGGTCGATAGTATAACCAGCCGCCCAAAGTGATGCCATAATACTACCTCCGCTGCACCCGACAAGCAGCTGAACAGGGATATTTTGCTTCTCAAGCAGGCGAATAAGGGGAATTGCCGAATAGGGTTTTATGCCGCCACCACCCAGAACCACGGCAACTTTTGGAACAGAATTGCTCATGATCAACGATATTAACTATCCCGAATATACAAAATAATTACCTCAGCGGAAATCTACCGGGAAATGAAACTTACCTATCTGATCAAATTCCCGGTTTGTCACCCATCACCAGCTCGAGCACTCCACCGGCAATGATGTCCTGATGGCTGATCCAGCACTTATCAAAGGGTTTACCGTTCAGTTTTGCAGATTGTATATAGATGTTTGTCGGTGAATTATTGGTCGCGATAATGGTAAAAACTTTTCCGGTGGCATATTTCGGATCGAGCTTAATATCGATGCGGTCGAAAACCGGGCTGGTGATCTCGTAGCGAGTATCGCCCGGACAAACCGGATGAATGCCACTGGCTGCCAGCACATACCAGGCCGACATCTGCCCCACGTCCTCATTCCCGACCAGTCCTTCCACTGAATTATGATAGGCCCTGCGGCAAATTTCGCGGGTCCATTTCTGGGTGAGCCAGGGAGCACCCAAACGGTTAAACATAAATGGCACCTGGTGCACCGGCTCGTTGGGATGATTGTAATAATCGTTCCACATCATATTATCGGGCGATTTTTCAAAGAAATTTTTCAGGTCGGCAATGGTTTTTTCACGCCCGCCCAGCAGCCCAGCCAGTCCATCCACATCGTGCGGAACGAACCATCCCTGCTGATAAGGGTTGCTTTCTACCGAGCCGTAGCCCTGCTCCAGTCTGCCTTTTGCCGGCCAGGGTTCCCAGTTGCCGTTCTTATCTTTCGGACGAAACCAGCCCTTTTCCGGATCAAAAATATTCCGATAGCTCTGCGCCCGCTTGCGGTTCAGGGCTTCGTCGGCCGGCTTGCCCAGATATTTTGCAAACTCCGCGATGCACCACTCGGAATAGGCGTGCTCGAGTGTGCTCGAAATATCAAAAGAATGTCCCCGCTCGCCGTTGCCGAATTTCTCCACGGAATTAATCGAATACTGATAGGCCTTATCGATATTGAAATTCCTGATTCCCTTGGCATAGGCATCAACAATCACCGAAACGGCAGGGTTTCCAAGCATGCAACCGCTGTATGCATTCAAAAATTCCCAGCGCTCGAGATATTGTGTTTTATTCTGATCGGCCAGCTCAACGAGTGAGTTGATCATATCGTTGACCACCGATGGGTTGATGATGGTCTGTAATGGGAACTGGCTCCGAAAAACATCCCACCCGCTGAAGATCGTTCGCTTGGTGAAATTCCCGGTCTGATGAATCTGCCCGTCGCCACCCGGATATTTTCCGTCGACATCCCCGAAAGCACGCGGATCGATCATGGTGTGATACAGGGCGGTATAGAATATCGTCTTTTCTTCCTCGGTCCCGCCCTGAATACTGATCTTACTGAGTGCCTGGTTCCATAATTCCTTTGCTTTTCCCCTGACCTGATCGAAGTCCCAGCCGGTGATATCGGCTTCCAGATTTTTCCGGGCACCCTCGATGCTGACGAATGAAATCCCCGTTTTCAGCAAAACCTGTTCATTGGAACCGGTTGCAAATTCAGTGTAAAAACCGAGGTGTTTGCCTTGCTTTTCTCTGCAGCCTTTGAGTATCTCAGCATCAGCGGTGATCTTTTGGAATTCCGGACTTTCGGTGAATTCACGTCGACGGTTGGTGTCATCCGGGATTTTGGCGCTCCAGACTCCGAAATTGGTCAGCGGTTTACTGAACTGAGCATAAAAATATACGGTGTAATCCGGCTTTCCACCGCCGTTACCCCAGCCGCCACCCTCGGGCGTGCATTTCATCCAGCCCTGTATAGTGTTATCGTCCAACACTTTTACATATTGTTCCACGGAAGTGCCGCCAACACGACGGGCCAGATCGATCTGAATTCTTGATGCTTTGTTCTCTGGAAAGGTAAACCGCAGCATGCCGCTGTGGGGAGCCGCAGTAGTCTCGGCGTGGATACGGTTATCGGTCAGTTCCACCGAATAATAACCTGCCTGTGCCTTTTCGCTGGCTTTGTCGTAGGTGGAACGATAACCTGCCACGACCGGATCCTCCTTACCGGAATTGGTTTTCAGGGGCCCGGCTGTGGGCATAACGAGAAAATTGCCCAGATCGCCATACCATCCGATACCGCTCATCTGGGTAAAGGCAAAGCCCTCGATGGTGGTATGCTCGTAACTGTAACCCGGACCGTTATCGCCCCCGGTGATGGTATTCGGACTCACCTGTACCAGTCCGAACGGGGTTGCCGCGCCGGGAAATGTTTTGCCCAGACCTTGCACTTCACCCGCCTTGTCAATACTGGTGCTGGCGCCGATAAAAGGGTTAACGTAATCGGCAGGCTTGCGGTTTTGGGCCCCCATCAGCATTTTAAGCGTTGGCTCCACCGCACTCACCCAGGCCTCAGCTCCGGCGCCATTCGGATGGATCAGGTCGGGCATCAGGTCGGTATCGATGGTGCCATCAGCGCGCAGAAACACCTTATTGATATCGAGCCAGAAAACCTGCTTGCCATCGGCCAGCTTAGCGGTCATTTCGCCGGCTTTCAGGGTGGCTTCCATGGCTTTGGCCGATCGGTTATATTTGCGGTGATAGGGAGTGATATCCCCAGGTCCCCCACAAATGAATATCCGCAGTATAAGAATTTTGGTGGTCGGGTGACGCTGTTTTATCAGGTCGACAATAGCTTTTGTCCCGGCAAAGACTTCCTCTGCGGTATGTATTTTCGGGTAATGCTGATCGTCGAGATTATTTGTCCCGATCAGCAGCATTGCCACTTTTGGCGAGCGGGACTGGTCGAGTTCGCCGTTCATCAGGTTCCACAGGATATTCTCGGTGCGGTAGCCCGAATAGCCCAGGTTGATGGCATTGAGCGGGGCCAGATGCTTTTCCCATACGGCTTTTAGTGGTTTCCATTCGTCGCCTTCGCCCTCGAGACATTCCGTAATGCTGTTGCCGATGAGGAACAGGTCGTAATTACCCGATTTTATGGCCGCTACTTTCCTGTCGTGACGGGGGTTGTTAACCGGGGCGGGGAAGTCGGCATCGCCGGCCTTCTGTGCTCGGATTGGGATCGCCAGGGAGGCGAAGAGGAGGATCAGGGTGAGGTGCTTCATAGTTATAGTGTTGTGAGGAAATTAAGGCAAGAGGGCAAAAAGGCAAGAAGGCAGGAAGGAAAGTCAAAAGATAAAATCATAAGGCGCTCTTAATCTGATTATTATTTATTTCTTAAAAACTTTACTTTTTGCCTTCTTGCCCTTTTGCCCTCCTGCCCTAATTTTGTCACATCCCCGTTCTTCCAAACTCGCTATAGCTGGATTGACAAAATACCTTTTCCGTTCCATTTGCGGACGATTGGGGCTTTGCCAACGCGGTTGATGGTGACATTCGTTTTGGATCCGTCGCGTTTCACCACGATATCGAACGTATTTCCAAAGGCATTGATCTTATTCAGTGCCATTTCGTTCCATCCGTCGGGCAGTTTGGGGGAAATGGTAAAGGAGTGCAGGCCGGTGGGTCGCAGTCCGAACATTCCCTCGGTAATCACGCGGCAATAGAGGGCCGATTCCCCGGAGAGCTGTTTCTGGTCGCCTTCGGGATAGGCTTCCACCGGATAGGGCACGTGCACGCCGAGTAATCTCCTTTCGGAATACTTTTTCAGGTAATCCAAAGCTTTGGTGGTCTCGCCCGCGGCAAAAACTCCACGAAGGCCATACAGCGTTGAGCGATCCCAGAATGTCTTGTCACCAGCCTGTGTCGCTAATCCGTCGGTTGTCCATAAACGGGGCGAAAAAAGGGCATCAATGGTGCCCGCAGCACGGTCGAAAATCC
>CAIXHD010000575.1 GCA_903919065.1 uncultured Bacteroidota bacterium | reverse complement strand
AGAGACAGGTAATCGGTAGAGACGGATAATTATCCGTCTCTACGCCTTTTTACTTCGGGGCCATTCGATATAGCACTACCGCTATTGCCGAATAAACAAAGTTCGGAAGCCATACTGCCATAAAGGGTGTTAACATGTTGGCATTTGCAAATTCCTTTGAAATCTGCATAAACAGGATGTATGAAAAGCTGAGCGCAATGCCAAACCCGATGTGCATACCGATTCCTCCCCGGACTTTCCTGCTTGAAAGGGCAACACCAATAATAGTAAGAATAAATACCGCAAAAGGCCCGGCATACCGTTTATGCAACTCGATATCGTAATAAGGATCACCATGCCCCCTCGACAATTCACGCTTGATAAAACGCTTGAGCTGCGGCGTGGTCATGGATTCCACGAGGTTGGCATTCCTGTTGAATTCATCGGGCGAAAGATTGAGTGTGGTATCCATAGAAGCCCCACTGGTAATATGTTCTCTAATGCCATCAATGTCCCGTATCCAGTAATCTTTCAATTTCCAGGTTTTATTGATGGAGTCCCAGCGGATCGATTCGGCCCGTAGCTTGGATTTGAGAATACCATTTTCAAATTTTTCGAGTGAAAATTTTCCGCCCCAGTTATTCCTTCTCGAAAAACTCTCCACATACATGAATACTCCTTCATCAATTTGTTTATGGATATCCCTTTCAGGAGTTCCATACTTCTTATCGAAATAATTCGCCTCAAATTCGAGTCGGCTGATACTCGAATAGGGAATGACATAATTCGAGAGAAAAAAACTCAGTATGGCAATAAACATTGCGGAAATCATGTAGGGGACCATTAAACGCCTATAACTGACCCCGGTAGATAAAATTGCTGTTATTTCGCTGTACACTGACATTTTTGATGTAAAAAATATCACTGAAACAAAAACAAACAGGTAGCTGAACAGGTTGCTGAAGAATGGAATGAAATTGAGATAATACTGAAGAATAATATCGCGGAGCGGTGCTTTATGACTTATAAAATCATCAACCTTTTCGGAGAAGTCAAAAACCACGGCAACCAGTATAATCAGACCAATAGCCAGAAAAAAGGTTCCGAGGAATTTGCGGATAATATATATGTCAAGTCGCTTCAGCATCTTTTATAAACGGCTGGTCAGGGCTGGTATTATATTGTCCTTCCATACTGTAAAATCGCCTTTCAGCAAATGGATTCTTGCTTCACGAACAAGCCAAAGGTAAAAGGCAAGGTTGTGAATACTGGCGATCTGCGCTCCAAGTCTCTCTCCTGATGTAATCAGGTGCCGCAAGTATGCTTTCGAGTAAAAACCATCGACATAGGAAGTTCCGTCCGGATCGATTGGAGAAAAATCAGCCTTCCATTTCTCATTTTTCATATTAAGAATGCCATTTCGGGTGAAAAGCATCCCATTGCGGCCATTGCGGGTTGGCATCACACAATCGAACATATCCACTCCGCGGCTTATTGCCTGAAGGATATTGACCGGCGTTCCTACACCCATGAGGTAACGTGGTTTATCCACAGGCAAAATATCGTTCACTACCTCAATCATCTCGTACATCAGCTCTTCAGGTTCACCCACCGACAGGCCGCCGATCGCATTTGCCGGCATTCCCTGTTCAGCAATAAAACTGGCCGACCTTTTGCGTAGGTCGCGGTTGACAGATCCCTGAACAATAGGCAGGAAAAATTGCTCATATCCGTACAGGGGCTCGGTAGTTCTGAAATGCTCAATGCCCCGGACCAGCCAGCTGTGGGTAAGCTCCATAGATTCCCTTGCATATTTTTCATCGCACGGATAGGGAGTGCATTCATCAAAAGCCATTGTCAGATCGCTCCCGATAACCCTTTGAATTTCCACCACTTTTTCGGGACTGAACAGATGCTTCGATCCATCAATATGTGAATTAAACCGGGCTCCCTCCGGGGTAAGTTTCCTGTTAGCAGCCATGCTGAAAACCTGGTATCCACCGCTATCCGTGAGTATGGTCCTGTTCCAGTTCATGAACTTATGAACTCCTCCTGCCTCCTTAAGTATCTCCATTCCCGGCCTCAGATACAGGTGATAAGTATTGGCCAGAATCACCGGTGCATCAATATCATCGGTCAGTTCACGCTGATGAACGGCCTTAACTGTAGCGCCGGTTCCAACCGGCATAAATATGGGTGTTGGCACATCGCCATGCGCTGTGGAAAAGATGCCAGCCCTGGCTTTGCTGTGGGAATCGGTAGTCTCGATACGGAAATTCATCATTCGCAAAACCGCAAAGATATGGTATTTTAAAACTATCTTTGGGGGCCATTTCGGTTATAGCCCTTTGATTAAGAATTTATTATTGTATGATTCAAGTACTTACCGACTTATTTCGTATTTCTTTAACCCAATGGACCGATTTTCTGTTCCTTTCCCTGGCAGGGCTCACAGT
>CAIXHD010000574.1 GCA_903919065.1 uncultured Bacteroidota bacterium | reverse complement strand
CGGCAGGCGGCACTTCCGGATTAAAACCCAGGTGACGCGATAAACGGAGCAGGAAATAGATATGGAAATTTCCGATGCCCTGATCAGTGACATC
The DNA here is from genome assembly GCA_903919065.1 of uncultured Bacteroidota bacterium. GTDB lineage: Bacteria > Bacteroidota > Bacteroidia > Bacteroidales > UBA12481 > UBA12481. Next base: position 5,836 of record CAIXHD010000574.1, on the reverse strand, counting down.
CAGCAGCTGGATGTGGTTATCGAGAAAATCAAAGAGATCCTCGTTGGGCTCCTCTTCGCGAAGGACCTTGTGCAGGACATCAGCCAGAAACAGGGCAACCGAACTTTTTACCGGATCACCGGTTAAATGCATGAACGGACTGTGATTCTTTACCTCCTTGATGTTTTGCAGATCGCGGCCGGGCTTATAATATAGGTCTAGCTCAAGTATGGTCAGCGGCTGGAAAAGATGAGCCTTTCTGCTTTTTGAGGACGATCGCGCTCCGGGTACCATGATCCCGATCCGGCCCCAGCGCCGGGTGTAAAGTTGTACGATCAGGCTGGTTTCCCCGTACTTGATCTGTTTGAGAACAATTCCGAGGGTTTTTTCAATCATGGCTATCTGACGATCAGGATCTTTGTTACTGCTTTAGCCGATTTGTCGACCGTGGAGGCGAAAACAAGATATACACCGGAGACAACCGGATTACCCGACCGCTCACGTCCGTCCCAGGTGATTTGCCCACCCAGGCTCTCACCTTCAAAAACCATATTTCCGGTTAGGTCGGTGATTTTGACAGATGATTCAGCAGGTACACCCTTAACGGTGATCAGGCCTGTATAACCCGGCCTCACCGGGTTAGGGAAGGCATAAACCGATCCGGCGTACAAATCTTCCCGGGTAGCTGTTCCCCGATAAGAGATCACCCCACCTTCAGTCCCAAAATACACCTCGCCCGATTCATGGTCGATCACAATGGAGGAAATCTCATTGGAGAGCAACGGCGAATTGGTAATGTTGAACGACTGAATCATTTCAGTCCCATCAGGATTGGTTAAAAAGACGCCGGAGTTTCGGGTACCAAACCATTTCCGGTTGGCCCCGTCCACCGCAATCGCTGTTATAATTTCGGTCGACAGCAATCCGTGAAAAAGGGAATCACCCTGATTCACGCTGGGCTGCGACGCGTAAAAATCGGATGAGGTAAATATAGCCGATGGCTGATAATAAACCACCGCCCCGGAGCTGGTTCCGAGCCATAAGCGTCCGTCGAGATCCACTGCCATCGAATAAATATCGTTCAGGATCTTGATGGTGTTCTTAGGCGGAAATGATACTCTTAGCGGCATTCTTACCTGTTTGTCGTCTGATTCATCATCAATATCTTTACCATTATTGAAGGCAAACAGGCCGTTTCCCTTTGGCAGCAATATCCATTTGATATCGCCAGGCGTTATGACGATGGGGCCCGTAAAGGCATCGCCGAGGTACTGCCCGTAAGAGAAATTTTTCCAGGTACCGTCTTTTTCCCGCACGGATACCGGCGATGCTACACTTGAATTGGTTACCCAAAGATTGTTTTTTGAGTCGAAGGCGAGGCCCCCGATCCGGATATAGGGACTATTCGGAAAAATACTCGTCAGGGCTCCGTCAGTATTGGTATCATTATGTATTCTCACAAATTCACCGTCCTTGAATTCCAATACCCCGTATCCCCAGGAGGCACCGTAAACGTGACCGGGATCGGTCGGGTCTACCGCCAGCCTTACGACATCGCGGACCAGATTCAACTCAGGAACGGTGAGGGGGTTGTAAAATCTCCAGGTACCATTGAGTTTGGCCGAAACACCACTGATATTCCAGATATTGTTCCACGATCCATCGTAGGCGCCCCCGGCAATCCACAAATCACCTTTCGAAATCACCATGTCGAAAGTTTTCCGATCCCAGGGTCCCGGAGGCCTTATCTTCAAAAATGTCACATAATCAGTGGTGCTGATCAAGCCATGATCGCGGTCGGCTATCCATGCCTTTCCCTGACTATCCAGTAAAAAATCGTAGGGATTCATGAAATCCTCGCCGTAAACCTCCATATGTACCTTCTGACCACCTTCCGGAGTTAACAGGTTGATCTGGTAATTGCTTACGACCGCTATCTGGCCGGCAGCAAAACGGATCCGGCGTATATCATTGTACTGTTTTGGAAACAACTTCCATTCATTTCCATTGTAAGTGAAAATTGAATCAACACCGGCTGAACTGCTCCGATGGGAAGCCCAGAGGATTCCTTCATGGTATGCCAGGTGGTTGTATGTTTCACCCGCGAAAGGCTGACCGGCAACGCGCTTCCATGACTGATAATTTTCGAGCTTCGGGTCGCTGACTGATGCCTTGTAAATGCCCTTTTCAGTGGCCGCAAAGATGGAATCATTATTAAAGATTTCCGTTTCAAATATTTCCACGTGCGAGCCGTTCGGACCGATATAATAGGTTGATGCCACCTCATCGCGTACCAGGTTGAGCCGGATGATCCCGAATCCGCACGATAACAATGCGTCATCACCCTGCACCATAATACTGTTGATCTTCTTGCTTCCGGTCATCGACTTCTGCTTGATATCAGGTATGTTGATGATTGTGTTGTTCCGGAGCAGATCGATGTTGGAATTTGCATAGGCGATTATCAGCACATCATTTTCGGTACTGTAAGCCAGACTGGCGATTTCGAGGTCGCTGAGACCATTGATTTTCGACCATTTGCTAATTTCTGTGGTTGCCGGATCATACGAAAACAAGCCGCTGCGTGTGGCACAATATATAATGCCATTTGCCTCAACCAGACTGATGGCCTGGCTGAACGACAGATGATCCTGCCATTCGCCTACCCGCACCTGAGCCCGTACCGGTATCATCACCATGCTGGCTGCCAGGAGCAATATTGCTATATATATTTTCCGCATCATCCTATCATCTGATCCCCCGGTTAAAACCGAGGGCTATTAATATCAATTATCAAATTGTCACCAGTCACCAGTCACCAGTCACCTCATCAACGTTCTTACGGGTAAATTATTACCCTTCTTTCGTTTCCCGCGCGAGAAATGATCTCAGCTCCTGTGTTGCTCTGCCCCGATGTGAAATTGAATTCTTCTCTTCTGCCGTCATTTCGGCAAACGATTTTTCAGATTGCAAAGGCCTGAATATCGGGTCGTAACCGAAACCAGTCTCACCTCGCTGTTCGGTAGTTATTTCTCCATCAACCTGACCTTCAAAAAGATAGCTTTTGTTGTCCAGAATAAGGGCAATCACTGTCCGAAAGCGGGCTCCGCGCCGGGTTTCCCCGTCCATGGCCTCCAGAAGCTTATTTACGTTATCGGCATAGGTGGTATTTTCCCCCGCATAGCGTGCTGAATATACTCCGGGAGCGCCACCTAAAGCATCAACTTCCAAACCGGTATCATCGGCAAAACAATCCACCCCATAACGGTCGTGAATATGCCGGGCCTTGAGAAGTGCGTTGCCCTCCAGGTCGGGAGCCGTTTCCTCGATCTCTTCATTGAAACCGATATCCCCGAGACTTTTGATAATACAGTATTGCCCGATAATCTGCCTGATCTCAGATAATTTGTGCTTGTTGTTTGTTACGAATACCAGTTCCTTCATCTTGTTTAAGTGTTGATCTAATGCTTAAAATCAGTTTTTAGGTGACACAATTTTAGTACTTTTGATCCTTCCACAAAACTAACGGATCAAATATATTATGGAAACTCTCGACTGGAAATCTCTTCCGTTCGGTTATATCAAAACCGATTACAATGTACGGTGTTATTATCGCAACGGGAAGTGGGGCGAACTCGAAATTTCTTCATCAGAATATATAAACCTTCATATGGCTTCCACAGCACTCCATTATGGTCAGGAAGCTTTTGAAGGAATGAAAGCCTTTATGGGGAAAGATGGCAGGATCAGGCTCTTTCGCTGGGATGAAAACAGCAGTAGATTGAAGAGATCTGCAGAAGGTATCATGATGGCTGAAGTTCCGGAATCCCTATTTCATGACGCCATTGTTAAGGCAGTGCAGATGAACAAACATTTTGTACCCCCATATGGGACATGGGCATCTCTCTATATCAGGCCTTTACTGATTGGTTCAGGGGCTCAGGTGGGTGTCAAGGCAGCCACCGAATATCTGTTCCTGGTTTTTGTAACCCCGGTAGGTCCATACTTTAAGGAACTGTTCAAGCCGGTTCAGATGATGATTACCCGGACTTATGACAGGGCAGCACCTCTTGGAACGGGCAGTATCAAGGTTGGCGGGAATTATGCAGCAAGTTTACGTGCACTGGATGTGGCGCATCATCAGGGTTACGCCTCGGCTCTGTTCCTGGATGCACGCGAAAAGAAATTTATCGATGAGGCGGGTCCGGCCAATTTTTTCGGCATCCGCGACAATACCTATATTACTCCGGAGTCACATTCCATTCTTCCCAGCATTACCAATAAAAGCCTCCAGCAGATCGCCCTCGATTTGGGAATGAAAGTGGAGATACGCCCTGTGCCTATTGAAGAACTCGAGACATTCGAAGAGGTGGGAGCCTGCGGAACCGCTGCTGTGATCAGCCCTGTGAGCTTAATTGCTGATGAAGCGACCGGAAAGACTTATACGTTCGGTGAAAAGGATCAGCCTGGTCCAGTCTCCGCTAAACTCTATGAAATTCTGACGGGAATCCAGATGGGTGACCTGCCGGATCCTTATGGCTGGATAGAATTCGTTGATTAAAGAACCCGGGATAAATCCCGGGCTTATTAATAGCCCCGGGTTTCAACCCGGGATTCTGAAATAACGACATATTAATAGCCCTGGGTTTCAACCCGGGGTTTTTTGTGCCCATTGACGAAAATTATCTTGCAGATAATCAGACTATTATCAAAATTATTGAAAAATATTTAGTACTATGTGATACAAGATACTAAAATTATGACATATCTTTGCATAGGAAATAACAATGTTAAAGCAAGTACTCTGAACAATTAAACTAGTGTGTTATGAAAAGGACAATCCAAATCAATCTGGCAGGCACTATTTTCAATATCGATGATGATGCCTATGAAATTCTTAGAGACTACCTGAATGCCGTAGAGAGGCAGTTTATGTCGAGCGTTGAAGGACGCGAAGTGATAAGCGACCTCGAAATGCGCATGTCGGAACTTTTTACTGAGCGCCTCAAGCCTTTGCGTCAGGTAATCGCAATCGATGATGTTAAAGAGGTGCTGAATATATTAGGTGCACCGGATGACATCGGCGGACATCGCGAAGGTGCCCCTCGCTACTCGCAATCCCAATCCTATTCCGGACGTTATGACGGCGGTCGCCGCCACCGCAGAATGTATCGCGATGGCCAGGACAAATCACTCGGTGGCGTGTGTTCCGGTTTGGCTTACTATTTCAATACCGATCCACTACTTCTCCGTATACTTTTTGTTGTTGGATTATTCATGGGATTCGGCTTTCTGCTGTACCTCATCCTTTGGATCGCTCTGCCGGTAGCTAACACTACAGAGCAGATCAAGGAGATGAAAGCGGGATCAAATCACTTCTGATCTGAACAAAATCATGAAAACAACTTTTAGTATCACCAATCTGATTATCCTGCTGTGGCTTGCGCTGGTTACAATGACAGGCTGCCAGGGAGGCATAGTCGGGAACGGAAATGTGGAAACCCGGAACGAAAAGATCGGGAACTTCACTAAACTGGATATCTCAGGAAACTTTCACGTGTATCTGGAACCATCGGAGAAGCCTTATCTGAAGATGGAAATGGATGAAAACCTTTATGATATCGTTAAGGTAAATGAGGAGGGATCAACCCTTCGGATTCAAACCCACCTGAATATCCTGCAGGCCCGCGAGAAGAACTTATATATCGGAATAAAGGACCTGGAAAAGATGGATCTCTCAGGGGCTATTAAAGTGGTAGCTGACTCAGTGCTGCGAATGGAATCGCTTAATATTCAGGTGTCAGGTGCCGGTCGGCTCGATTTTGCCATCGAAGCTAAAAGTCTGAAACTCGATCTT
>CAIXHD010000573.1 GCA_903919065.1 uncultured Bacteroidota bacterium | reverse complement strand
TCAGGCCATTGTTATTGCTGATCCTAAAACGAAATACTCCGAGAAGGATAAGTTTATCATCGATCAGTTTATCATGAAGGGCGGCAAGGTATTATGGCTCGTTGATGCTGTTAAGGTAGATATGAGCCAGCTTGAATCTGCGCGGGAAACAATGGGTGTTATCAATAGCGAGATTAATCTGGGTGATATAATTTATTCCTATGGCGCCCGGATCAACTCAAGCCTGGTACAGGACTTCCAGTGTGCTATGATGCCTGTTAACAGCACTCCAACCGGGGCTGAACAACCTAAGCTTGAATTGGCCTATTTCCCGTTCTTCCCAATAATTATGGGTCGCGACGATAGTCCGGTTTCCCGGAATATTAATCCGGTAAAATTCGATTTTGTTAGTCCGATCGATACCGTTGGTGAGGATCCGAAAGTTCGCAAATATGTGATTCTGAGCTCTTCAATGCAAAGCCGCATCATCCGCTCGCCTATAAGGGTTTCCATGGATATTTTTTCTGAAAAACTCGATCCTTCAAGATTCTCCTTGCAAAACCTGCCTGTTGCGGTAATGATGGAAGGCGAATTTACCAGCCATTATAAAAACAGGCTGATGAACGAATTTGCCAATAATGGCGTGTTTAAGGTTTACGATAAAAGTCAGGTGCCAACAAAAATGATTGTTGTGGCCGACGGTGACTGTGCACGCAATGTTGTTAAAGTGAAGGATGGTAAGTTTTTAAGCCAGCCGCTTGGTTTTGACCAGTACACGAATACAACTTTTGGCAATCGTGAGTTTCTTCTGAATTGTGTGAATTACCTGCTTGACGATTCCGGGGTGACCTCTCTCAGGACCCGGGAAGTTAAGGTCAGATTACTCGACCGAATTAAAATCAACCGTGAGCTGATGTTTTGGCGCGTCCTTAATGTAGGACTCCCGGTTTTAATCGTTCTGATCATGGGATTTGTGTATATGTTTATCCGAAAACGTAAGTATTCGAAGTGATATGAAGAAAAATACAATAATAATAGGCCTCATTGCCGTACTCGGAATTGTAGCCATTTTTCTGATCTCCCGTAACAGCAACAGCTCCATAAAGCGTGAACTTCGGGATTTTGCAGTGGAAGATACTGCCTCAATTGATCGTATTTTTATGGTGCGGAAGGATAATCAGCAGGTTACCCTTACCCGGACGGGCGATCACTGGATGGTGAATGATAATTTTAAAGTCAGGAACGATGCAATCGATAACCTACTGAAGACGCTTAACCGCCTTCGGGTTAAATCACCGGTGTCGACATCAATGCTCGATAATGCAGTAAGAATGCTGGCTACCAGAAACACCAAGGTGGAGGTTTATCATAAAAAGAAACTGCTGAAAATTATTTATGTCGGGGGCCCCACACAGGATCAGATGGGAACATTCATGATGCTCGAAGGTTCATCTGTACCCTTTGTGATCCACATTCCAGGCTTTGTCGGCTATCTGTCGTCGCGCTTTTTTGTGGAGGAGGTTGGCTGGAGATCAACTGCTATTTTCGATTATAATTTCAATGATATAAAGTCGGTGTCGCTGGAAAATTTCGTAGATCCCAAATCGTCGTTTACACTGGTAACAGGCGGGAATAATCAGTTTGCAATTAGCTCACCGTCGGGTGCCGGGCTTTCCGGACCGCTTGATACAGTAGCCGTTCGGTATTATATCAGCAAATTTGAAAAAGTAAACCTTGAATTTTTTAAAGATAGTCTGGAGCAAAAGACCAGGGATTCCCTGTTAGCTGCAAAGCCATATGCGAAGTTATCTGTGGAAGACCGGACAGGCAATGTTAAAAAACTGACTGCATGGAGACGCCCTGCTTTCGGTAAACTCGATCCGGATGGTAATCCTCTGATTTGGGATGATGAGCGGTTGTGGGCGCTGATCGACGGAAAACAATGGGTTGTGATACAGTACTTTGTTTTCAACCCATTATTTGTCGGGATGAACTATTTTGCGGTACCGGCTAATTGAAGATTTTTACTATTTTTAGAGGGCAAATCGACCAAATTGATTGTTTAACAGGAAAGTATTATGAAGTTTATCATTTCCAGCACCGATCTGTTGTCACACCTGCAGGCTATCAGCCGTGTGATCAGTACAAAAAATACCCTTCCAATACTGGATAATTTTTTGTTTCAGTTGAATAAGAGTGTATTAGTGGTTACCGCATCCGATTTGGAGACCACTATGATCACCAGTCTGTCCATGGAAAATGCCGATGGAGACGGATCCATAGCAATCCCCGCCAGGATACTGATTGATACACTTAAGGAGTTCCCGGAACAGCCGCTTACCTTTGATGTAAACCTGGATTCTCTCGGAATAGATATCGTTTCCGAAAATGGTAAATTCAGTATTGTTGGCAAGCCGGGGATTGATTTTCCGGTTCTCCAGGGACTCAAGGAAGATAGGGTGACAGAGGTTTCGTTCCCTGCTGATTCCCTCAACAAAGGGATTAACCGTACTCTCTTCGCTACAGCCGACGATGAGCTGAGGCCTGTGATGAATGGTATCCTTATCGAAATCCGTGAGGATCATGTTACGTTCGTTTCTTCCGATGCACATAAACTCGTCAGATACAGAAGGAATGATATAAAGAGCGAAAAGGATTCCTCATTTATTCTGCCAAAGAAGCCGGCCAATCTGTTGAAAAATATCCTTCCCCGCGAAGAAAATGATGTTAATCTGGCCTTTGATGAGAAAAATGCAATATTCACATTGTCAGAATATAAACTGATTTGCAGGCTGGTGGAGGGCAACTACCCGGCTTACGAATCGGTTATACCAAAAAATAACCCAAACAAGGTTTATATCAACCGCCAGCTTTTCCTGAATACCCTCCGGAGGGTTTCTGTGTATTCCAATCAGGCAAGTAACCTGGTGAAATTACAGCTTACCTCAAATCAGCTTATCGTTTCTGCTCAGGATATCGATTATTCGATTTCTGCTGTCGAGAAGCTGAATTGCCAGTACGGTGGAGATCCTATGGAGATCGGATTCAAATCTCTGTTCCTGATAGATATTCTCAGCAATATAATAGGTGAAGAGGTAGTAGCTGAACTTGCCGATCCAACCCGAGCCGGTATACTGGTTCCGAAAGAGGAGGAATCAGAGGATGAAAATCTCCTGATGCTGTTAATGCCAATGATGATTAATACATGATTATAGCCCCGCTTCGGCGGGGTTCTTTTTATACACCATGACAAAAAAAACTTCAACAAACGAAGATCAGGCCGGTTTCCCTTTTATCAATATAAAACTTCACCGTCCGATCGTATTTCTCGATATTGAATCTACAGGTCTGAATATCGCCAACGACAGGATCGTGGAACTGGCTCTGATAAAAGTTAATGGAGACGGAGATAAAACAACTAAAACTTATCGGGTTAATCCCGAAATGCCTATTCCGCCAGAGGTTACAAAAATTCATGGTATCACCGATGCCGATGTGGCCAATGCTCCGACCTTTAAAATGATTGCCGGTGAAGTAGCTGCTATGATCAAGGGTTGTGATCTGGGGGGGTATAATTCTGATAAGTTTGACATCCCGATGCTGGCCGAGGAGTTTGCCCGTGTTGGTTATGATATCGACCTGAAAGAGAACAAATTTGTTGATGTTCAGGCGATATTTTTCATGAAGGAGCCCAGGAATCTTGCTGCGGCCTATAAATTTTATTGCAACAAAGATCTTACCAACGCCCATTCGGCCCTTGCCGATGTGGAAGCTACCTGGGAAATCCTGCAGGCTCAGCTGGAAAGATATACCGATCTTGGCCGTACCGTGGAATCCCTGTCGTCAATCGGTCAGGGTAATAAATTTGCTGATTTTGCCGGCCGTATTGTCTTCAATGAAGCTGGCGATGAAGTTTTTAATTTTGGTAAGTATAAGGGCATGAAGGTTATGGATGTTTTCGCCCGCGAGAAATCCTATTACAGCTGGATGATGGATGGCGACTTTCCTGCCTATACCAAGAAGGTCATAACCAGGCTTTACCTTAAACTCAGAGAATCAAAATAATGAAAATCATTTGCATAGGACGCAACTACGGTGCTCATGCGAAGGAGCTTAATAATGCCATTCCAGAGGAGCCGATAGTTTTTATGAAGCCTGATACTGCTTTGGTAAAAGGCAACAAGCCATTCTTTTATCCTGATTTTTCCTCAGATGTTCACCATGAGTGTGAAATTGTTATAAAAATTTGCCGGGTCGGGAAAAATATAGCGGAAAATTTTGCTGATCGCTATTTTGAGGAATTAACTGTTGGTATTGATTTTACCGCCAGGGATATTCAGCAGCGATCCAAAGAGAAAGGCCATCCCTGGGAAACGGCAAAAGCATTCGATAATTCAGCACCTGTCGGCGTTTTTGTTTCAAAGGCTGAATTCGCGGACGTTCACACAATGAATTTTGGATTGGCCCTTAATGAAAAAAAGGTTCAGGCCGGCAATACTTCAGAGATGATTTTTTCTTTTGAGTATCTGATTGCCTACGCTTCCCGATTTTTTACCCTCCAGATGGGGGATCTCATTTTTACCGGAACTCCCGCAGGAGTTGGACCTGTTAAGCCCGGCGACCATCTTGTCGCGGATATTGAGGGTCGGGTCCTACTTGATTTTGAAGTCAAATAGGCTATTCGCCTGATTGATCTAAAGTCTCAATAATAATCCGGCACATATCAAGTGTTTCTTCATCCGTCATGATAAGCGGCGGAGTTATCCGGATACTGTCCTTGCAGAAAAGAAAATAGTCAAAAAGCAATCCGTTGGTTAGGCTTAGGTCAAAAAACCGGGTTACCCTGCTTTCGGAATCCAGTTTTGCAGCCAGTAAAAGCCCTTTTCCACGGATTTCCAATATCGATTTATGCTTAAGGTTTTCCCGGATTAATTTTTCGAGATGATTTGCGCGCAAGATCAATTTTCCCTCAAGAAGAATTTCAAGCGAGGCTAATCCGGCGGCACAGCAAACCGGATGCCCGCCAAAAGTGGTGATATGGCCAAGAGCTGGATTATGAGTGAGGTGGCTCATGATTTCCGATGAGGCAATAAAGGCTCCTAAGGGCATTCCGCCTCCTAAAGCCTTGGCCAGCAATAGAATATCTGGTACTATTCCGGTCTGTTCGAAGTTGAATAATGTACCGGTCCGGCCAAAACCGGTTTGTATTTCGTCAAAAATCAAAAGTGCCCCGACCTCCCTGCATCGATTTAAGAGCGCTTTAAAGAAGTCGGATTCCGCAACAGAAATTCCTGCCTCGGCTTGTATTGGTTCGATAATTACCCCGGCGGTGGCGGTAGAAATAGACTCTAAGGCAACGAGGTTATTAAACTCAATTATTTTTATGGAGGGGAGGAGAGGGCGAAAGGCAGTTTTATACGTTTCATTTCCCATCACGCTCAAGGCTCCGTGCGTACTGCCGTGATAAGCGTTACGGAAGCAAACAATTTCATGTTTTCCGGTATATCTTTTAGCTAATTTGAGGGCGCCTTCCACGGCTTCGGATCCTGAGTTGACGAAATATACCTGATTGAGACTATCGGGCAGGTTATTCACAAGTTCCCAGGCATATTTTACTTGCGGTGATTGGATCAGTTCACCATAAACCATGGTATGAAGGTACAGATCTACCTGTTCATGAATGGCCTTGATGATTCCGGGATTTGAATGCCCCAGGTTATTTACGGAGAACCCGCTGATCAGATCGAGGTACTTTTTCCCGGAAGGGTCATAGAGGTAGCAACCTTCCGCTTTTGAGACTTCGAGTCCAAGAGGATAAGGAGATGTTTGACCTAAATATTTAAGAAATAATTCCTTCGAACCGTTCATACGGTTAGTGCGACATCAGGTTTAGGCTGGAAAGCAGTTGATCGCGATAGGATTTACCAACCGGAACTTCAAGTTCCATGATGCCTTCCCTCAGGATCAGGCTGCTCCTTTTAATAGCATCAATCTTATTCAGATTTACAATATGCGAACGATGGGTCTGTAAAAAAACATCTGCAGGAAGCTTTTGAAGTATGGCTTTGAGTGTGAAATGAACAACAATTTTTTCTTTCGAGGTTACCACAAGAACATAGTTTTCCATCGATTCAATCCAGACAATATCTTCATAGCTCAGTTTAACCAGACTGTTGCCTTTTTTGATAAATATATCGTTCTGGGCCTTCTGTACATTATTCTGCCTGCGCCAGTGAGAGTAGGCCTTAGATACAGCTTTATAAAACCGGGCGTAGGTTATTGGTTTCAAAATGTAGTCAGTTACATCATATTGGAATGCTTCCAATGCATATTTTTCCTGCGCAGAAAGAATGATAACTACAGGGCTTTCTTCCAATGTCTTCAGGTATTCCATACCTGACATTTCCGGAAGCTCAATATCGAGAAAAACCAGATCGACTTTTTCGGAAAGATTGTTGTCGTTAATGGCTTCAACTGCTGAGCCATATGAACCAACAAGATTCAGCATCCGGGTTTTCTCAACAAAAATTTCCACCAGTTTTCGAGATTCATCATAATCTTCGATGATGATGCAATTCATTGGTTTAATGGCCATAGTTCCTGATTTTATTTTCCAAAATTAAATCTTTTTTCCAGCAGTTCAGAATCTTTGATGCTTTTTCGTAACCATTCAAGCACTAATTCCTTCTGTTCAGTGTCAGTTAATTTCCACGGAAGATACGAATTTCTTAATTCACGCATTAGGGTATACGTAACAATCGCTACAGAAACGGAAATATTAAAGCTCTCAGTAAATCCTGTCATTGGAATTCTGACAAATTCATCAGCCTGAGATAGAGCTTGTTCCGTGAGTCCTTTAAGCTCTGTGCCGAATAGAAGTGCGACTTTTCCTTTGGCAAGATTTAAATTATCCAGCGAAACTTCTTTTAGATGCGGTGTAGTTGCAACAATGCGATAGCCATTTCTTTTTAGTGTTTGAATAGCCTCCGTCATATTTTCACCGCCTGGCTTATTGTATTTAAAGGTTGATAACCATTGGGCAGACCCGAGTTCAACATCTGCGATTGGCTCAAAGCGGTTTCTTTCCTCTATGATGTGGATATCCTGAATGCCTACACATTCGCAGGTCCGAAGAACTGCGCTGGCATTTTGCGCTTGAAAAATATCCTCCAGAACAGGAGTTATATATCTGGTTCTGTTTGCAGCAACATCCTTGAACAGTTGAACTCTTCTGGGAGTTGCAAATTGCGACAGGTAATCTATTAATGCATCCATAAAAAAAAAGGGAGTGCATCGCACTCCCTGTCAATAATTTACGCCGGTTATTTTACTTTTCCGGTGAGTTCAGTTCCTGCTTTGAATTTTACCACTTTTTTTGCAGCGATTTTAATCGGAGCACCTGTTTGTGGGTTGCGACCGGTACGGGCATTTCTTGCCGAAACAGAAAATGATCCAAAACCGACGAGAGCAACACGTCCACCACTTTTCAGGGTATGGGCAGTTGTTTTTACGAATGCATCCAATGCTCTTTTAGCATCAGCTTTAGTAAGATTTGCATCTTTTGCGATGGCGTCAATTAATTGTGCTTTGTTCATAAAAATAGTTTTTATGGGTTAGTGAATAGTTGCAATCTTATACAAAATTAGGCCATTATTGATCTTAAGCAAATTCCGCCCTATGTTTTTTTAGCTTTTTACTAACATTTTTCAACAAAAAACACCTAAAAACTAACTAAAACTCACCTTTTCCATATTTTGGACGAAATACCAGTGTTTGTAGGGCTTTCAGAGGGTTTATTGTATAGGGTGTCGGAAATTCAAGAAATATTTTTACTTTTGCGTCTCGGAGAAATGGCAGAGTGGTCGATCGCGGCGGTCTTGAAAACCGTTGTGCCTGCGAGGGCACCGGGGGTTCGAATCCCTCTTTCTCCGCCAAAACGCCTGCTTTGCGATATGCGAAGCAGGCGTTTGCTTTTTTCGGGGATCTTACGAACTTGTTCGATAAGATCCCCGGGAAAAGTAAACGCTTAATCCGAAGGATTATCGCAAGGCTGCTAACCCTTTGGTGTGAGCACCCCCCGGCGGATCATGCCGAACAAAGTGAGGCATAACAAAAAGACGGTAGACGAAGAAGAAGATCGATAGACGGAACACGGAAGACGAAGATCGATCGACGATAGACGGAAGACAAGAGTTGGGAGCATTGGATTCTAATATCATTAGCCGTCGGTTTTAACCGGCGGATTCGATGTAATCAGGTGATTATTGGCTTCGTTATTTTAAAATCTCATCTACCAATAAAAGAAAAGGCCGGGTTTCCCCGGCCTTTTACTTTTATCATCCTCAAGGATTTCTTACTTGATATCCCAGAAAACTTTATTGTTCAGATCGCTCTGAGCTTTAACTGCATTGTAGTTAGTGCCGTTGAGATCTTTTTCAGTTACAGGATATAACCACCTTACTGGCGGAACTTTCTGCTGACTGGTTGCATCTTCCGGGAAGGCTAACGCTGGCTTATCAAGTCTGCGTAACTCAGCCCAGGTTTGTGGCATTTGTGCCAGACCGGTGTTCAGCCATTTCTGGGTACCAATCAAGGCCATTTTATCAGCATTTCCATCCCAGTTTACTGCAGGGCTGTTGAGATAAGCTGTAATTTCACCAGCAGTCGGCATGGTTACAGGAGTTCTGTAAGTACCGGTTGCATTGATTTTATACCACATTTCAATGGAGTGATGAATTCCTTCTTCATATTCTGCTTTTGCATTTCCTGTTGCAAAACCTTTCTGGAAGGCTTCACATTCAAGGAAACTAACTTCAGCAGCGGTCATGATAAATCCCGGGAACAAGGTGTTTCTGGTAAATGATGATGTATCATACCTTGAAACCAGACCATCAGTCAGTTTTTGATTCTGAAGAGTGGCATTGTCCACTGGGTTCATACCAATGTATACACCGGCCTTATTGGGATCAAAAGTGATCACCAACCTTGGGTCACCATTGTCAACCATGTTCTTAACCATGGAATAAGGAGCGATGTCATAAACACCCCATGTTTCCATAGCCGAGCGGATACCCTGACCAGCATAAAGATCTGGTCCTGGTTCGTCAAGCATGGTGGCTTCAGCATTGTTGTCGATAACCGGGTACTTAGTTGGATTACCAAGAATTTCGCCAATTTCAGTAGTCGGCATTACATCGGAAGCACGCATCAGCATTCTTAAGCGCAATGAGTTGCAATACTTCTGCCATAAAATCAAACTACCATGATTCAGGAAATCTTTCTTCGCGAATAAACCGGCATAGAAAGTAGGAACCGAGAGGGTGGTCGCAAACTCATCAGCCATAACTTTCAGGTCGGCCAGCATGGTGGTGTAGATAGTCTTGGCGTCGTCGTATTTAGGAAGCGCCTCGTCGAGATTACCAATCTGACGAACTCTTCCTGCTTCGGTCCAAGGAATATCACCAAACAAGTCAACAGTCTGCTGAGTTTGATCATAGAAGAAAATAGTAGCAGCCATCATAAAGATTCTGTATTCAACCTGAGCTGATGCTTCCAGTTTGCTGTACAGGTTTTCCATAACCCTGAATTGGGTAACCGTATTATAATATACGTTCCATCTCCAATCCATAGCAGCTGCCGGTGGAATAAACTGATCTTTCGAATTGATCCAGCCCATAGTATGGGTATAATGGCCCAGCGTAGGCTGTTCAACAACGAAAAATCTCCAATAGGTAGGTAATACTACCTCATTGGCACTCGCTAAAACTCCTGTCAGGAAATTCTCGACAGAAGCAGTTGAGGATTGGCCCGGATTCGGGTATAATGTTTCCAGTTCGCTTTTCTTGCATCCGTTAAAAACGATCGCGAATGAAGCAAAGGCCAATAATGCTATATAAACTCTTTTTTTCATATTTCTAAATGTTTAGTCGTTATTAGAAACTTGCGCGGATTGAGAAACCAAGGCTTCTGGTAGCAGCAGTTGATCCGTTAACAATAGCCTGGTTTACCCAGCTGGATCCAAGGTTAGTTTCTGCATCAAATTCCTTCATGGTGCGATAGATATAGAAAAGGTTGCTTCCAATCAGAGATACTCTCAGATTGCTGCATCCAACCTTCTTGGCAATATTCGTTGGCAAATTGTAGCCAATGGATAATTCGCGGAATTTGATATAGTCGTTGTTTACAACGGCGTCATCGTAACGGCTGTATGGAATACCCCATGCCGGGTTTGCACCCCATGTGTAAGTATTCAGGTAGTAGTTAGCTGCATCAACGATAACATCATTAGGTGTTCCGTCAGGTTTTACACCAGGAAGAACAACTCCGTCATTGAAGATTTTAGCTCCTGATGGTGCACTTGCAACGTCAGCGATCTTCTTGCCGTCGGCATTGATATAATAAGCTGTACCGCCATGTTCTGCATCCCTGTATTGCAGGGTTTCTTCAAACATACCGGCACCCTTCATATACTGACGGGCAATTGACATAACCTGGCTTCCAAGGTTGAAGTCGATTGTGAAATCAACAAAGAAGTTTTTGTATTCAACATAGTTGCCAATACCACCAACGATGTCAGGAGTAACATTACCTACTTTTTTCATTTCGGTAAAGTCAATCTGATACATACCGTCAACTGGATCAACGATCATATTGCCACTGGCGTCAACTTTAGGCAAGTAGCAAAGAATGTCACCCATCGGCTGGCCCGGTTCGGAAACAATCAAAGCAGCACCTGCATCGATGTTGGCATGAGTCAGGCGATCAACACCTGCCATCAAGCTAACAACTTCGTTGCGGTTTTTAGCAAAGTTGCCACGGATATCCCATTTGAAATCTTTCGACTGAACAGGAGTACCATATAATGAAGCTTCAATACCTACGTTCTTCAATTCGCCAATGTTGGTCAGCATGCTGCCGGCACCAACAGTGGTAGGAACTGATAACCACAGAATCTGGTCAACAATCTTATTGCTGTAGAAGTTAAATTCTAAACCTAAGCGGTTTCCTAAGAATTTCATCTCGGTACCTGCTTCGAATTCATGCTTTTCTTCTGGTCTGATTTTGTCGTTACCATAACTTCCGGAAACGGTGTTGTAAACGATACCGTTTACTGTTCCCTGGTTGTATGCATTGCTTGCAGCATACATTGGAGGAGCGTTACCTACAATACCCCAGCCTACGCGAACTTTACCATAATCAATAAAGCTTGGCATGCTGAATGCATCGGAGAAAATAAAGCTACCGTTAACTGAAGGATAGAAGAATGTGTTGCTTCCGGGAGGCAGTGTGGAAGATGATTCCTGACGACCTGTGAATTCAACAAAAGCAAAATCTTTGTAACTGAAAGCTGCGGTTCCGAAGAAAGCATATTTCAGGAGTTCGTTATAGTCACCGCCTCCGTTTGAAGAACCTCTGTTAACAGATGCATTCAGGTGGAACCAGTTTTCGGTGCTCAAACCATCAACGGTCCATGCACTGGTTGATTTGTAAGTTTCTCTGCGGCCGTTAAAACCAGCATTGACAACTAAACCAATATCATCGGATAACTTTTTATCATAAGATAACATAGCGTCTCCGTAGAAAGTGGAATACATGGTGTTGCTCAGGCTGAAACCACCGGAGTTGCCCAAACTGATTGGTACAGAGTTGGGATCACGGTTTTCAATACCGACAGCGGTGAAATCGTTAGCAATTCTGCCCCTGAAGGTCAGGCCCGGAAGAATGGTCCAGGTTGCAGTTGCATTGGAGATCAAACGATCCTGTTTTTCCAGGTTCTGAGTGCGAAGGGTTCTCCAGAAGAAATCGAGCAAGTCAGTAGCCCTTGGGTTATACTGAATGTTCTCATTTGGAGTTGCACTTGGCTGGCTGGCCATGCGGAAATAATATCCCTTGCTGGTCTGATATTTGTCGAGATACCACTGAGCATCATCAAAACGACTGAGGAAACCTCCGTAGTTATTGGTGATACGGCTGATCAGGTAAGGACGGTTTTTCGTAAACTGATTGATGTAATTTACACCGATATCAACCTTCAGGTTTTTGTGAAGATTCAATGTTGATGTTAAATTGAATGTGTTACGATTATGTTCGCCACCCCTTTGTGTTCCCTGATAATCCATACGGGTATAAGAGAAACGAACATTTCCCCAATCACCGGATTTGTTAACTGCAACGTTAGCAGTTGAGTTGAAACCAGTTCTGAAAAGGTTTTTCCAGTTGTCAGGCTGAGCTACGTAAGGATGAACTTTTCCGTCCCATCCGATAACCGGCTGGCCATCAAATTTTGGTCCGAACTGAGCATAAGCGCGATAGATCGGCCTGCGAATCTGGGCACCTTCAACAGTGGCAAATAACCAACCATCCTGGTTAGCGCCGAAATTGTTAACGTTGGTTCCCATATCATATCCAGGACCATAATCGTTCTGGAAAGGAGGAAGAAATGCAGGTGTTTCATTCAGATAGGTGTAATTGGCTTCAATGCCCAAACCCTGACGCTGAGTGCCTCTTTTTGTGGTGATAACCACAACACCGTTAGCAGCTTCTGATCCGTAAAGTGCAGATGCAGATGCGCCTTTAAGAACGGTAAGGTTGTCAATGTCAGATGGGTTGATGTCAACTAAGCCGTTTCCACGGATTCTCTGGTCTCCCCAGTAACCGGCATTGTTGTTTTCACCATTGCGGATAGGTACACCATCCACGATGATCAACGGCTGGTTGCTGAAGTTGATAGAGTTCATACCCCTGATGTTGATGTTCACCGCACTTGTAGCTCCCCCTGGAGCTGAAGTGATTCTTACCCCGGATGCCTTACCGTACATGGCTGATCCGAAGTTTGGAGTACCTACGTTCGTCAGATCTTTTGAATCGATCTTACTAACGGCATACCCCAAAGCCTTTTGGGAACGGCGAATACCTAAAGCTGTTACAACAACCTCATTCAATTCATTGGCCTGTGCCCTTAATGCAACATTGATAGTGGTTGAAGTACCAACAGCGACCTCCTGGGTTGCGTAACCCAGTAATGAGAACACCAGAACACCACCCCTGTTGGCGGACAGCGTGTAAGCGCCGTTTCCGTCAGTCGTGGTAATGCCTGTTCCTGATCCTTTCAGTGCAACATTAGCCCCAGATAAAGCTTCATTGGTCGACGCATCCGTGACCTTTCCGCTTACCTTGAGCTGCTGTGCATAAACGCTTGCGAACATAAAAAATGCTGTCACCGTAATAGTGAAGCACTTCTTCAAGCTAAGTTTGCTACTCATAGGAAATTAGTATTTGGTTAAACAATAAATGAACAAAAATTAAATTGTAGAAAATTAATTCCCGTCTATTACCATTTTTCAGGTAAGTACATGTAGTATCTAGGTTTCAAAAGCATTCGTCAGGCACAAATATAAAAGAGAATTCTGTTTTTTCTGCTTTTCAGCACTATTTTATTTGATTTCAACCGATAGAAATTTGGATAAAAAATGAAATATTTAGCTTCTTTCAGAAAGCCAATGTTTTATATTTAACATATTTCAGGTTGTAATAGGAAACTTTTTCAGGATTTGGGCGGTAAACCTCATCAAAACCCTGTCCCATGACATCCATAGCGTCTTCAACTTTTGGATAAATGCCTGCTGCTGTAGCTGCAAACATGGCGGCTCCCAAAGCACATGCCTGATCTGCCGAGGTAACCCTGATTTCTGTGTTCATCACATCAGCAAGTGTTTGCATCACAAAAGCTGATTTCTTGGCAACGCCTCCAATAGCTATAACCTCCCGGATTGGAATTCCATGTTCAATGAACCTTTCTGCAATTGCCCTGCTGCCAAAAGCTGTTGCCTCAACGAGAGCCTTGAAAATCATGGGTGCATCAGTACCAAGAGTTAACCCTGTTATGGTTGCCATCACAGTTTGATCCGCATCAGGTGTTCTTCTACCGTTAAACCAGTCGTTAGCAACCGGAATAGTATCATCATCAGCTAATTTGCTTGCTTCTTCGGCAAGCCTGTCAAGAATTGAATCACTGATCCTTTCCCGCTCAGCAGGATCAGATAAATATTGTATGGGCCAGCCTACTATTTTTTTGAACCACGCATAAACATCGCCAAAAGCAGACTGACCGGCTTCCAGACCAATCATTCCTGGGACTACCGATCCGTCAACTTGTCCGCAAATACCCGGAATCAATTTTCCAAGCATATCCTCAGGCGGAGCAATGAGTATGTCACAAGTGGATGTTCCCATAATCCGAAGCAGTGAATATGGCTTAATGCTGCCTCCTACGGCACCCATATGGGCGTCGAAAGCTCCGGCTGAAATTGTTACTTCCCCGCTGATTCCAAATTTCTCAGCCCATTCGGGAAGTAAAATGCCAACCTTCTTATCTGCCGGCCAGGTCTCAGTGTACAGCCTTTTTCTATACGAAACCAGGA
Source organism: uncultured Bacteroidota bacterium (assembly GCA_903919065.1). Taxonomy (GTDB): domain Bacteria; phylum Bacteroidota; class Bacteroidia; order Bacteroidales; family UBA12481; genus UBA12481. Next base: position 24,232 of record CAIXHD010000573.1, on the reverse strand, counting down.
GCGGATCAAGCGCTCCGAGAAATTCTTCGGATGGAAGACCGTCGAAGTCTTCATGCCACATGGCTTTATGACCCGCAGCACAACGGCTCCTTATCAGCTCTTCCGGTTTTGTGTTTCCACTTAAAACAGCTGGCATCCAATCGCAATGCTCTACCCAGGAGTACGCTTCCTGTCGCACTGTTTCATCAACTCTTAAAACATGAAGAATTTTTGCCCATACCCACTCTGATGAATAAATTCCACCTTCATATTTTGAGTAGTCGATCTTCCATTTTGAACATAATGTGTTGATTTCTGCTGCTTCACCAATAGCAGTATGGTCTTTCCACAGAATAAACATAGCATTGGGATTCTCACTGAACAACGGATTTAAAGCCAGCGGGGTGCCATTTTTATCTATTAATACAGGAGTGGAACCGGTGGTGTCAAATGAAATACCGGCTATTTTACCCCCTGTCCCTGAAGGTGCCGCAGCCAGGGCTTCTTTTATGACAGTTTCCATGGATTCAAGATAATCCAACGGATGCTGCCTGTATTGATTCTTTATGGGATTACAATAAAGACCTTTTTTCCATCTTGGATACCAGGATACCGCATTCGATACTTCACTGCCATTTGCAGCATTTACTATTACAGCACGCACCGAATCGGTCCCGAAATCAAGTCCTATTACAAATTTTTCCATAACCTTCTGGTAATTCTTAAGAATAACTGTTAAAAATACACTTTTAATCATTAAACAAAAAAGTTATAAAAAAAATCCTGCCCATTGCAGAATCTGAGCGAAGACACTACTTTTAAGCCATCAACTTATAAAAAACAATATGAAAGGACATGTCGACCGCAGGTCTTTCCTGCGAATTTCAGCGTTAACCGGAGCATTCATGGGAATTCCACAATTGATCAGTGCAAAGGGGACTCCTGAAATTAACGAGATCATTGACCGTATTTCGCAAACACCTGCAAGCATGGGAAAGTCTGTGATCGGATTGAAGGTGCCACCGATCAAACAGGTTAGGGTGGGGATTATTGGTCTTGGCAATCGCGGCTCAGGCATGACCATGCTCGTCGATGCATTATGCCCCGATAAAGCTAAGATTGTTGCCATTTGTGATATTCAGGAACGTTACGCCGACCGGTCCTTTGAAGCCCTAAAGAAAAGAGGACAGAACCCTGTGGTTTATAAAGGTAAGGCTGATGCCTGGAAAGAATTGGTGGCCAGGGATGATATAGATCTCGTCTTTATTTTCACTCAATGGGATATGCATGTGCCTATGGCTGTTGAAGCCATGCGAAAAGGCAAGCACGTTGCTATTGAAGTTCCGGCTGCCACAACACTGGAGGAGTGCTGGCAAATGGTCAACACGGCCGAAGAGACTCAAAGGAATTGCATGATGCTGGAGAATTGCTGCTATGGTGAAGAAGAACTGTGGATTTTAAACATGGCACGAAAAGGTGTGTTCGGAACTCTGACCTATGGCGAGGCTGCTTATATCCATAATTTGAGATCAATGCTCTTTGATGATTCCTATTATAATAAATGGAGGATCAGGCATAATCTGGCACATGACGGTAATATCTATCCAACACATGGATTAGGACCTGTCACCCAATACATGAATATCGATCGCGGCGACCGTATGGAATACCTGGTCTCGCAAAGCTCACTTCAGGCTTCTTATACTGAGTTTTCAAAAACAGTGAGCCCTGATAATGAGTTTTATAACCGGACTGATTTCAAACATGGTGATATGAATACCTGCCTGATCAAAACCAATAAAGGGCGCATGATTCAATTATATCATGATATTGTTACCCCCAGACCGTATTCCAGAAAGAATTCACTCGCCGGAACCAAGGCGTACCATGAAGGTTATCCAAGCCGCTTGTGCATTGGAGAAAAAGGGCACGACTGGCTGAAAGATGCGGACTATCAGAAATATAAAACTGAGTATAATCACCCAATCTGGACAAAACTTAAAGCTGAGATTACCAAATATGGTGGCCACGGTGGAATGGACTTTGTTGAGATTTACAGGATCATCGATAATTTGAACAGGGGAGTACAGCTGGATATGGACGTTTATGATGCTGCTGCCTGGAGCGTAGTTACTCCGATATCTGAAATCTCTGTTGAACTTGGCTCCGTTCCAGTGAAATTCCCTGATTTTACCCGCGGTCGCTGGAAAGAAGAACGGGAGCTTCAGATACTTATTGATTAAGACCACTAAGCCGAAAGGATGAGATTCGAAGACCAATTTTGAATTTTGAAGTTCCAATATCAGGTTTGCCTCGGAGAAGTGTCATCCCGTTGAAAAACGGGACCTCGTCGCATTCCACGAAACCAAGCGGGTGACTCTGCACCCACTTGACTTTGTGATTTCAAAATTCAAAACTGGCCCTCGAATCTCTAAATTGGCTTTTGACCCTCAACTTTTACCCTTTCCAGGCGTCAACCTTCTTTTATTATTTTTTTTTTCGTAAATTAGTAAGTGAAGGGAGTTCTAATCATGGAAACTGTTGATGCAACCAAAAACGTTGGTGATCCAAGCTGGAGGACCATCATTTCGAAATATAATTTTCCTGATCTCAGAAAGAGTATCTGGCAGTTAATAGATTCTGTCGGCCCGTTATTGGTGATCTGGTTACTTATGTATTTCAGTATTGATATTTCTTACTGGATTACCCTGGCACTGGCAATTCCTGCGGCCGGATTCATGGTTCGGATATTCATTATTTTTCACGATTGCGGCCATAAATCGTTTTTTAAAAAGCCCGTGTGGAATGAATGGATAGGCTTCTTTACCGGATTACTCACGTTCACCGCTTATCACTCCTGGCACCGCAGCCACAATAAACATCATGCTACTGTCGGGAACCTGGATAAGCGCGGGATAGGAGATGTTCTGACCATGACAGTGGAGGAATATAAAGCGGCAAAGTGGTACAAAAGGACTTTTTATCGCATTTACCGGAATCCTGCAGTCATGTTTCTGATTGCACCTCCGTTGATTTTTATCGTTCAAAACAGGATTTTTACCCGAAACCTTCAATCGCGGGAGAAATGGAATATCGTATGGACCAATATTGCCATTATCATTCTTTTTGGGGGTGTCGGTCTTTTAATTGGATTTAAGACACTGATCCTAATTCAGCTGCCGGTTTATTATTTCGCAGCCATTTGGGGTGTATGGCTTTTCTATGTTCAGCATCAATACAATGGGGTTCATTGGTACCGCGATAAAGTATGGGACTATGAAACCGTGGCACTTAATGGCAGTTCATTTTATAAATTGCCCCGCTTGCTCCAGTGGTTTTCCGGACATATCGGATTTCATCATGTTCATCACCTCAGCGCACGTATCCCCAATTATAAGCTGGAAAAGTGCCATAATGAAAATGCTTTGTTCCGGAAAATTGAACCAATAACTTTAGCACAGAGTTTTAAATCACTCAGGCTTCGGCTTTGGGACGAAAAATCGAACAGGCTGGTGAGCTTCACTGAAGCCAGAAATTAAAGCTCAAGAGGCGAAGAAGGGGACAAAAATAAAAATGAGTTGCTGCGCTTGATGACAATTCATTTTAAAACCCCGGTTAAAACCGGGGCCTATTTATATCAGTGCCTCCTGCCGACTGCCAACTGAGTACTGAAGACTGAGTACTGAGTACTGAGTACTGAGTACTGAGTACTGAAGACTGAGTACTGCCGACTGCCTACAAATTCTTAATCTCCCCAATCAGCTTCTGAATACTGTCCTTTGCATTTCCGAAAAGCATCCTGGTATTGGCATTGTAAAAAAGGAAGTTCTCAATCGCTGCATAGCCTTTACCCATACCGCGTTTCATCACGATAACACTTTTTGCTTCCCATACCCTGACCACTGGCATACCGTAAATCGGACTGGACGGATCATCTGCTGCAGCAGGGTTAACGACATCGTTGGCGCCGATAACAACCACAACATCCACATTGCGCATATCGTCATTGATCTCTTCGCTCTCATGGAGCTTATCGTAAGAAACGTCGGCCTCGGCAAGCAATACGTTCATGTGACCGGGCATGCGGCCCGCAACGGGGTGTATGGCATAACGGACATTGACTCCCTTTTCATCGAGCAGCTTTTCCATTTCATGACAGATATGCTGTGCCTGTGCAACCGCCAGACCATAGCCGGGAACGATAACCACTTTCTGACTGTAGCTTAAAAGTACTGCTGCATCGCTGACACTGATCTCTTTCATGGATCCGGCTACTTTGTCCAAACCTGCTCCACCGCCTCCGAAAGCTCCGATGATAACATTGAGAAGTGAACGGTTCATTGCTTTACACATTAGCACGGTCAGTATGGTACCGGCCGATCCAACCAGAATACCTCCCGTGAGCATAACCTGATTGTTGTATAGGAATCCACCCATGGCTGCTGCCACCCCGGTAAATGAATTGAGCAGGGAGATCACAACAGGCATGTCTGCACCACCGATGGGGATTACAAAGGTTATACCGTAAATCAGGGAAAATCCTAAAAGGGCATACGCCATCCAACTGATATCTTTTGGCTCAACTTTGCCCTGGGAGAGAATCACTACCACAAATATCAATATTCCTACCAGAAACAGAAGGTTGACCACCCGCATGAACTTAAGCTTCGGATCACCGATTTTCTCAGCCAGCTTTCCAAAGGCAATCATACTCCCGGCAAATGAAACACTACCGATAACTAAACCAAGTAGTATGGCAATTGCATGACCATTCAGCATGCCATGTTGCTGGATCAGTTCGGGTGCCATTCTCGGGAATTCCATCAATGAAATTAGCGCAGCCGCGGCACCCCCCATACCATTGAAAAAGGAGACCAGCTGAGGCATTGCAGTCATTTTAACTTTAACAGCAATGGCCCATCCGATGGCAGTTCCAATAGCAATGGCAGCCAAAATCAATCCCAAATGTTCAATTGGTTTTCCGTCTTTTCGGTGAAACAACAGCGTGCAGACAATGGCTAATACCATCCCTATGGCAGCCAGGAAGTTGCCTTTTCGGGCACTTTCAGGATGACTGAGCATCTTAAGGCCGAAAATGAACAGTACGGAAGCAATCAGATAGCTGATTTCGAGAACGGAATCACCTATGGGGATATTTTGTAATATATTCATGGTCCTTGATTATTTCTTTTTTTTGAACATCTCCAACATCCGGTCGGTAACAACAAATCCGCCTACAACATTTAGCGTCCCCAGCACAACTGCCAGAAAACCCAAAATCATGGATGCAGTCGTATCGGCATGTCCCATCACGATGATCGCTCCAATAATTACAACACCATGGATAGCATTGGCCCCCGACATCAACGGTGTATGGAGGATGGCAGGAACATGTGAAATCACTTCAATTCCCAGAAGAATGGACAGGGCGATTATAAAAATCGCCTCTTTATTGACGTAGATAAAACTTAGTATTTCATGCATGGCTTAGGAATTTTATGAGAAGAGACTTTTTACTCTTGTATTGATGATTTCTCCATTATGGGTAACACAGGTCCCTGATACAATATCATCTGCGAAATTCAGATTCAGGGAACCTTCGGGATTAATGATGAGGCTCATGAAATTCAGTGCATTTTTTCCAAACATCTTACTCGCATCCTTAGAGATCGTAGATGGATAAAATGACTGGCCGATAATCCTCACCCCATGGTGTTCAATAGTCTTGCCGTTCACTGTAAGCTCGCAGTTTCCGCCGGTTGATGCAGCCAGATCAACTACCACGGAGCCGGGCTTCATTTGTTCAACGGTTGCCTTCATTAATAACTTCGGAGCCATTTTACCCGGAATCTGAGCCGTGGTAATTACAACATCACTCTTTACAGCATGGTCATGAACCGCCTGTCGCTGTTTTTTCTGATAGTCTTCGGATTGCTCAACAGCATAACCACCAGCAGCCTTATCATCTTTTGCTCCTTCAACTTCAACAAACTTTGCACCCAGACTTTCCACTTCCTCTTTAACCGCCGTGCGCACATCAAATGCTTCCACTCTTGCTCCCAGCTTTCTGGAGGTGGCGATAGCCTGTAATCCTGCAACTCCAGCACCAAGTATCAACACTTTAGCAGGGGTGATCGTACCGGCTGCAGTCATGAACATTGGGAAAAAAGTTGGAAGGTGCATCGCAGCGTCCAATACAGCGCGATATCCGGCAGCCGTTGCCTGCGATGATAAAATATCCATGGCCTGCGCGCGGCTCGTTCGGGGAAGAATATCGAGACTGAATGTTGTTAGTTTATGGTCGATAAGCTCCTGCACAAGCTCTTTCTCAGATAAAGGATTAAGAATACCAATCCAAACCTGTGTTCCACTGATTTTCTTGAGCCATTGATCCTCTGGTGGAGAAATCCTTAACAACAAATCAGCTCCCTTGAGTATATCATCTGCACTTTTGATCTTTGCACCAGCATTTTCATATTGTTCATCTGAAGAGTATGAAGCTTCTCCTGCTCCCTTCTCCACCCATACTTCAACCTTCTTCTTAATCAGTTCAGCAACGGTTTCGGGCAATAGGATAACCCTGTTTTCACCGGCTTTTTCTTTAAAAATGCCTGCTATCATAGCCTTAAAATTTGTGTTCAAACATTTATTTCATCGAGTGGTTAAATCTACTAATTTTTAAAACATACGACACCCGATACCTGATACCCGATACCTGATACCCGATACCCGACACCCGACACCCGATACCCCATACCCGAAACCCGATGCCCTTTTTCAATTTGCGTTTTAGAAAAATCGTTTTAACTTTGCCAACCGAAATAAGCAGTATGATCTCAAAACATTCTACATATCAGATTTTTTCCACCCTCCGGATGCTGGATATGTTAATGCTTTTGGGGTAAGCCTAAACCAGCTTGCCCCTGAACTCCAGACCTGAGCATTGGTCAATCTCTTTTGATGTTATCTTAGTTTACTTTTTACCGCATGAGTTATCGTGCAAAACCAATTTAATCTTATTGCCATGTCGTACAAATTTGAAACGCTGCAGATCCATGCCGGGCATCAGCCTGATTCAGATACTCTTAGCCGGGCTGTACCAATATATCAGACTACTTCCTATGTTTTTCGTGATGCAGATCATGCTGCCGCACTTTTTGATCTTAAAGAAGCAGGACATATTTATACAAGAATCTCAAACCCTACTGTTGAGGTCTTTGAAAAGAGAATTGCAGCCCTCGAAGGTGGTACCGGAGCGCTCGCTGTTTCCTCCGGACATGCTGCCCAGTTTATTGCCCTGAATAATATTCTTAAACCAGGCGATAACCTCATATCCTCACCTTTCTTATATGGAGGGACATTAAACCAGTTTCGTCACAGTTTTAAAAACCTGGGTGTCGATGTCCGGTTCTCTGTGTCAGACCAGGTAGTTGATTTCGAGAAACTTATAGATCAGAATACCCGTGGGCTTTATGTTGAAACTATTAGTAATCCGGGATTCTCCATACCGGATTTTGAAGCTTTTGCCCGTTTGGGTGAGAAATACGGAATCCCATTGATCGTTGATAATACCTTTGCCGCAGGGGGATATCTTTGCCGGCCAATAGATTATGGTGCAAACATTGTTGTCGAATCTGCTACAAAATGGATTGGTGGTCATGGTACAACTATAGCAGGGGTAATTATCGACGGCGGGAATTTTCCATGGGATAACGGCAAGTTCCCACAATTAACAGAACCATCCCCGGAATATCATGGCTTCAAATGGTTTGAGCAGTTTAAAAACCAAGCATATATCGTGCGTGCACGGACAATCGGATTACGTGACTTCGGTCCGTCTCTTAGCCCGTTTGATGCATTCCTGCTCCTTCAGGGTTTGGAAACCCTCTCGCTCCGACTCGACCGCCAGTGTGAAAACACACTTAAACTTGCTGAATTTCTTCATAAGCACCCAAGAGTTGAAAAAGTGGGTTATCCTGGCCTTCCCGGCGATCAGAATCATAGTCTGGCTAAGAAATACTTAAGTAATGGCTTCGGTGGAGTCCTGACATTTATTTTAAAAGGAGATAAACTGGTGAACCGTCATCTGGTTGAGAAATTCAAATTTGTCAGCCATCTGGCCAATGTTGGTGACTCACGCACTCTGATTATTCAACCTTCAGCTACTACTCATCAGCAATTGAGCGAGGCTGAGCAGATTGCTGCAGGTGTTCATCCCAACCTGTTCAGGGTTTCTGTGGGACTCGAGCATATTGATGATATTATCATAGATTTTGAACAGGCAATCAATCAGTTATGACACAACTCGAACCTCATATATTTGAATTTACGAAGCCGCTCCAGCTGGAAAACAGAGCGATCCTGCCCAAATATCAGGTCGCATTCCATACTTTCGGCAAGCTGAATGAGACTCTTGATAATGTTATTTGGGTCTGCCACGCCTTAACTGCAAATTCTGACGTTTACGACTGGTGGCCGGGTATGGTTGGCCCGGGCTTGCTGATGGATACCGATAAATACTTTATTATCTGTGCTAATATTCCAGGGTCATGTTATGGAACAACGGGTCCCATTTCAATCGATCCTGAAACAAGCAATCCTTATTTGCATAGTTTTCCGCTGATCACTGTGAGAGACGTTGTTCAGGTTCTGGATGAACTCAGGAAATTCCTTGGTATAAAGAAAATTCACCTTGGTATCGGGGGGTCACTTGGAGGCCAGCAGATTCTTGAATGGGCCATTCAGGAACCTGAACTCTTCCGGTACATTGCACCGGTGGCTACCAATGCACGGGCTTCTGCCTGGGGAATAGCTTTTAACGAGGCACAGCGGATGGCTCTGATGGCCGATGAAACTTTTGCACTGGGTCAGGCCGATGGTGGATCTAAAGGGATACGCGCTGCCCGCGCAATGGCCTTGCTCAGCTACCGCAACAGGCATACCTATCAGCATACTCAGACCGATCCGGATGAAAATAAGCTTGAAGATTTCAAAGCTGCTTCTTATCAGCAATACCAGGGACAAAAACTGGATCGCCGGTTTAATGCCTATTCCTACGATACTGTTACCAAAACGCTGGATTCCCATAACGTCGGACGAGGCCGCGGGGGACTCCAACCTGCACTGTCATGTATAAAGGCTAAAACAATAGCTGTTGGAATATCAAGCGATCTGCTCTTTCCACCAGAGGAACAAAAGCTAATTGCCGAATTTGTTCCTGATTCAAAATATTTTGAAATTGATTCATTTTACGGGCACGATGGCTTCCTGATTGAAGTCGAAGCCCTTACCAATATTTTAAAACCCATCATAAATGACTGAAAATATGACAACTGAAAAGCAAAACAAACTCGTGATCGGACTCTTTGGGTTCGGCGTGGTGGGGCAGGGCCTATATAAAGTATTACAGGAGGTTCAGACTGCAGATGCTACCATTAAGATTGTCTGTGTGAAGCAAAAGGATAAGCCCAGAACCATTGATTCCAGACTTGTTACAATCAACCCTCATGATCTGCTTAACGATCCGGAAATAAATCTTATTGTGGAATTGATTGATGATGCAGATGCTGCTTATCAGATAGTTAAAACAGCCTTAATGAATGGGAAATCAGTTGTTTCTGGAAACAAAAACATGCTTGCCCATCATTTGAAGGAGCTGATTGAACTTCAGCGCACTCATGGGGTTGCACTTCTCTACGATGCTTCAGCCTGTGGAAGCATTCCTGTAATCCGAAATCTCGAGGAATACTATGATAACGACCTTTTGCAGTCTATTACCGGTATCCTTAACGGATCATCAAATTTTATCCTGACCAGGATTTTTCAGCAAGGCTGGACCTATGATGATGCTCTTAAATATGCGCAGGAACTTGGGTTTGCAGAAAGTAATCCATCATTTGATGTTGATGGCTTCGACAGCATGTTTAAACTGATTATCCTGGCCCTGCATGGCTTTGGTACACTGGTGGATCCCGAGGAGGTATTCCATTATGGGATCAGCAATGTTTCTGAACACGATATCCTGTATGCCAGGGAAAAGAGTAAGAAAATAAAGCTGGTTGCCCAGGTAAGCAAGGTGAACGGAAAGAAATTCACCATGTTTGTTTTGCCTAAGTTCGTTAGTGCAGATGAGTATATCTATAGTGTTGAGGAAGAATATAATGGAGTTATTATTGAAGGCCAGTTTTACGATAAGCAATTTATGTTCGGCAAAGGAGCTGGTGCCTTCCCAACTGGTTCAGCAGTGCTTTCCGACATCACCGCGAGGAAACACCACTACCGCTATGAATACAAAAAATTGAACTTTTTCGCTTCTCCATTGTACACAAGGGATATTACCGTCGAAGTTTATCTTCGTTATCATGATCTGGTCGACCTCAGTCATTTTGATTTCGAGTCCGTTTCGGAGAAATACACAGGTCCGGCCTATAATTATGTTATTGGAAAGATAAAACTTGATACATTGCATAAAATGAAGAACCTGATCAGAAAACTCAATGTTTTCGTCGCATGGACAGGGAAAATTGACTGATATGATAAAAAATCCTGCATATAAACGATTATCTGAGGCTTTATCGTCCGAAATACTTATTCTGGATGGTGCTATGGGCACTATGGTTCAGAAACTTCGTTTAACAGAATCAGATTACCGGTCGGGAGAGCTTACCGATCATCCCCAGTTATTAAAAGGTAATCATGACCTCCTGAATTTATCCCGACCTGATTATATTTATGATATTCACTGCCAGTATATTGCGGCAGGGGCCAGGGTTATTGAGACCAACACCTTTAATGCCAATTCAATTTCACAGGCAGATTATCATACGGGTCACCTGGTATATCAGATTAATCTGGAGGCTGCGAAAATTGCTCGTAGGGCTGCCGGCGATAAAGCATTTGTTTTAGGTGCCATCGGACCTACCAATCGCACCGCTTCCATGTCGCCAAAGGTGGATGATCCAGGATTTCGTAATATAACTTTCGATCAGCTTGCTGAAGCTTACCAGCAACAGGCTGCTGCCTTACTGGATGGTGGCGTGGATGGATTTCTTATCGAAACGATATTTGATACTCTGAATGCCAAAGCAGCAATTTATGGTTTGCAGGAGGAATTCAGGACCCGGGGCGAGGAGTGGCCGATCGTAATTTCTGTGACTATCACAGATGCAAGTGGCAGGACCCTCTCGGGGCAAACCCTTGAGGCTTTCTTTTACTCCGTATTGCATGCAAATCCACTGATAATAGGGATAAATTGTGCTCTGGGAGCGAAGGAGCTGCTTCCATATCTGAGGGAGCTGAAACGTTTAACAAATGGAAGGAAAACCAGAGATGGCAATCCGATCTTTACCTCAGCACATCCCAACGCCGGACTTCCGAATGAACTTGGTGATTATACCCAATCTGCAAGTGAAATGGCTGATTGGATCAGAATATTTTTGGAGGAAGGTTTGGTAAACCTCATCGGAGGATGCTGCGGAACAACCCCTGATCATATTCGTGCCATCGCCGGGGTTGCCGATAAAATTAATGCGCGTAGGGGAGGACCCGTGTGTCCTCCCATTACAGAAGTGGGAGGACTCATGGGTCCTCCCCTACAGAATCCCACGGTTTTTTCCGGATTAGAGCCGCTGGTTATCCGCCCTGAATCTAATTTTATCAATATTGGTGAACGTACCAATGTTGCAGGGTCGAAACAATTCGCACGGCTTATCCGTGAATCAAAATTCGAGGAAGCACTAAGTGTTGCCAAGGAACAGATTGAAGGTGGCGCCATGATGATAGATGTTTGCATGGATGATCCGCTTCTTGATGCACCGGAGGCAATGGGAAGATTTCTGCGTATGGTGGCCACAGATCCTGACATAGCCAGGGTTCCGGTTATGATTGATTCATCAAGATTCTCTGCCATTCAGGAGGGTTTGAAGAATACACAGGGAAAGACGGTGGTAAACTCAATAAGCCTGAAAGCCGGTGAAGAAATCTTTCTTGAGCAGGCAGAGTTTCTGCGTCGTTTTGGAGCTGCCGTAATAGTTATGCTTTTTGATGAGGCCGGCCAGGCTGACACCGTTGAAAGAAAGATAGAAATCGCCCGCCGCTCTTACGATTTGCTGGTAAACAAGGCCGGATTTCCACCTGAAGATATTATCATCGATCCAAACGTACTGGCTTTAGCTACCGGTATGGAAGAACATAACCGTTACGGACTAAATTACATTGAGGCAACTCGCTGGATAAAACAAAATCTTCCTGGAGTTAAGGTTTCCGGAGGCGTGAGTAACTTGTCATTCGCCTTTCGCGGGCGTGAGAATATCCGCCAGGCCATGCATGCTGTTTTTCTTTACCATGCCATTCGTGCTGGTATGGATGTCGGCATTGTAAATCCTTCCATGCTTCAGGTGTATGATGAGGTTGATCCTGCCTTACTGAAGCTTGCTGAGGATGTGGTGATGTACCGAAGAAAGGATGCCACCGACAGGTTGCTTGCCTATGCCGAGAGAACGGGTGAAACAGATAAAAAAAGTGTGGGGCACGTGGAAGATTGGCGGTCACTTCCTGTTAAGGACAGGCTGATACATTCCATGGTTGCCGGTATTGCTGATTATATAGAGGAGGATGTTGAAGAGGCCAGGCATTTATTCCAGCTCGCCCTTGAGGTAATTGAACAGCCGCTCATGGAGGGCATGGGTGTCGTCGGTGACCGCTTTGGTTCAGGAAAAATGTTCCTCCCTCAGGTCATCAAAAGCGCAAGGGTAATGAAAAAGGCGGTCGCTTATCTTACCCCTTTTATCGAAGCCCAGAAGCTTAACGGTACGGGCACAGGAAATGCTGGTAAAGTTGTACTTGCCACTGTTAAAGGAGATGTTCATGATATTGGTAAAAACATTGTTGGTGTCATCCTCCAATGCAATAATTATGAGGTAATTGACCTTGGCGTAATGGTTCCTGCCGAGAAAATCATTGATACCGCGATTCGGGAAAAAGCATCCATGATCGGCCTCAGCGGACTGATCACACCATCATTGGAAGAAATGGCTTATGTTGCCGGAGAAATGAAGAAAGCCGGACTTCATATTCCACTTCTTATTGGTGGCGCAACGACCTCTGAATTACATACTGCACTGAGGATTGATCCTTTTTATAACGGTCCTGTCGTACATGTGAGAGATGCTTCCAGAGTAGTGGGCGTTGCAAGCAATCTGCTTTCCGAAGAACGTGGCGAGGCCAGGAAATTGGAGATCAAGGCCGATTATGATAAAATCAGAATAGAATACGCAGGCCGTGATCATGCAAAAGGTCATGTTTCATTGGCAAAAGCCAGAGAAAATGCATTTAAGTTGAATTGGGAGGGTGGAGCAGGTATCATTCAACCCAATCATCAGGGATTCATTGAATTCTTTGATTATCCAATCGAAAAACTTATCCCTTATATAGATTGGTCGTTCTTCCTTTATACCTGGGATATTCGCGGGAGGTACCCTGCAATTCTTGAAGATCCGCTTAAAGGTACAGAGGCAAAAAGTTTGATTGCTGATGCTGAAGAGATGCTTAAGGATATAGTTGAGCATAAATGGTTGAAGGCAAATGGAATAGTTGGTATTTTGCCGGCAAATTCCGATCAGGAGGATATAATCGTATATGATCATGAAGATCCTGCCCGGGAGTTGGAACGATTCTATTTCTTACGTAATCAGGAAGTTAAGGAAGCAGGAGAACCGAATCTTTGCCTCTCTGATTTTGTTGCACCCGAGAAACTGGGGCATAAGGATTTTGTGGGTTTGTTTGCAGCAACCGCCGGAATTGGCTGTGATGAAAAAAGCAGGGAATTCGCTGAAGAGAATGACGATTACCGATCTCTCATGATCAAGGTGCTTGCGGATCGCCTTGCCGAAGCATTCGCGGAATTTCTTCATAAAGAGGTAAGAAAAGAAATATGGGGACATTCACCCGGGGAAAACCTTAAAACGGAAGAGCTGCTTAAAGAGGCCTATAGCGGAATCCGTCCTGCAATTGGCTATCCAAGTTGCCCTGACCATGAGGATAAGCTTACCCTGTTCAAAATCCTGGATCCAGAAAAACGCACTGGCATCGTACTTACCGAAACCTTGGCTATGCATCCCGGAGCGTCAGTTGCCGGTCTATATTTTGCACACCCTGAATCGCGATACTTCCAGGTTGGACGAATCGGCGAGGACCAGATCAACGATTATGCAAGGCGCAGGGGAATATCTGTTCTCCATGCCGAGAAGCAAATGTCAACTCATTTGAATTATAAATGAAAGTAACCGAACACATTGAGAAATTGAAAGGGCCGAAATTTTCTTTTGAAATACTTCCGCCGACAAAAGGATCAAGTATTCATACTATTTATGATACACTGGATCCATTGATGGAGTTTAAACCTCCATACATCAATATAACCTATCATCAGGCCGAAGTCGATCTTAAAGAAAGACCCGATGGATTGCTGGAACCAAAGGTGGTCAGGAAAAGGCCGGGTACTGTAGCAATCTCTGCCGCTATACAAAACCGGTATCGGGTTGATGTGGTTCCACACCTTATTTGCGGCGGTTTCTCAAAGGAAGAAACGGAAGATGCACTTATTGATCTGCATTATCTGGGAATTCATAATATTTTAATTGTCAGGGGTGATGCCAATCCATTGACTGGTAGGTTTTTGTCGACCAGAAACGGGCATGTTCATGCCATCGACCTGCTCAAGCAGGTGGTTGATTTGAATAAGGGCAAATATCTGGAAGATGATCTGGAAAATCCGGAGCCACTGGATTTCTCGCCCGGAGTCGCAGCTTATCCTGAAAAACACATCGAGGCGCCAAATTTTGAGAGCGACCTGGCTCATCTGAAAGCAAAAATTGAGGCAGGTGCCGAATATGTTGTTACCCAGATGTTTTTCGATAACAGCAAGTTTTTCAGCTTTGTGGAGGCATGCCGCAATGCAGGAATCAAAGTACCCATAATTCCTGGGATTAAGCCTGTGTCTATAAAACGTCACCTGAATATTCTGCCCCAAACCTTCAAAGTCGATATTCCTGCTGAACTTTCCAGAGAAATGGATAAGTGTAAAAATAATGATGAAGTAAGGCAGGTGGGCATTGAATGGGCCATTCAGCAATCCAAGGAGCTGATCGCCTCCGGAGTGCCCATTATCCACTTCTTTACCATGGGGCGTGCTGATAATATCAGAAAAATAGCCGAAGCAATTTTATAGAGAGTCATATTTGCCTCTCCTTGACGGAAATCGTCTTGTTTTCGATACTTTTATCCCATTATGGAAGTCGATCTCTTCATGCCTTGTTTTGTGGACCAGCTTTATCCTGATACTGGTTGGAATGTTCATCGTGTACTGGAAAATGTTGGGTGTACAGTGTTTTATAATCCGGAACAAACCTGTTGCGGTCAGGCCGCTTACAATGCCGGACATTGGGATATAGCCAGAGATCTGGCTAATAAATTTATCGACGATTTCAGCGCTTCCCGGCCAATTGTTTGTCCCTCAGCTTCCTGTGCCGGGTACGTTAAGAATTATTATGCCGGACTTCTGAAAGGTACCATATACCTGAACCAATATAACAGACTGCGTTCCCAGATTTATGAATTTACTGATTTTCTGGTTAATGTTTTGCAGGTGAAAGATGTAGGTGCCCGGTTCAGGGCAAAGGTAACCTACCATGATTCCTGTGCAGCTCTTCGTGAATACGGCATCAGGAGCGAACCCCGGGCACTGCTTGAGAAAGTTAGGGGACTGGAACTCCTCGAAATGCCTGATACCGATACGTGCTGCGGATTTGGCGGAACTTTCTCCATAAAACATGAACCCATTTCAACCGCTATGGCACAACAAAAGGTTGAAAATGCCCTGTCAACAGGTGCTGAATATATAGTTTCAACGGAAATGTCGTGTCTTATGCATCTTGATTCTTATATCCGGAAACAGCATCTTGGTATTCGATGCCTTCATATTGCCGATATCCTTGCAACTTCTGATCAGGGGGTATTATTTCATTAGAAAAAATGGAAAACTGATAACCTAACTATGAAAAACAAAAGACTATTACTGACCGCCGGAATCCTGATGGTTTTAACAATGACCATCATGGCCGGACCTGCACAGTCAAAGGTCCATTTAACCAAGGACCTCCCTGTTATTTCTGTCACTTGCTCAGAAGCAGGAAGATATGTTATACTTAAGGAACTCGCTGTTCCCAATATTAAGCCGGGTAATATCTCACAGGTAATTTATTTCAATGAAAATACAAGAGAGCAAACCCCATATTGTCTTCTTTACCTTCACGGATTTTCTGCATCTCCTGAAGAAGGAAATCCAACCCATGTAAATCTTGGCAAGGCTTTCGGCATGAATACCTATATCCCGCGTCTGGCAGAACATGGACTGATCTCCCCTGATCCATTGTTAAATATGACTCCGGATAATCTATGGAATTCTGCCAAAGAGGCTTTGGTAATTGCAAAGGCTCTCGGAAAAAAGGTAATTCTCATGGGAACATCCACGGGTGGAACGCTGGCCTTGCAAATGGCTGCTGACTATCCGGATATTGTTGCTGCAGTAATACTCTATTCCCCAAATGTCAGGATTGCCAATAAGGCCAGCTTTTTATTGGGTGGGCCATTTGGACTTCAGCTCGGAAGAATGATATCGGGTGGAAAATACAGGATACTTGCTGAAGACCCGAAAACTGATCCTTTCTGGAACAATAAATACCGTGTGGAAGCGGTGGTATATCTTCAGAAACTGGTTGTAAAAACTATGAAACCCAGTGTGTTCAAAAAGGTTACGCAGCCTGTATTTGTTGGATATTATTATAAGGACAAGGAACATCAGGACAATACGGTAAGCGTTCCAAAGATCCTTTGGATGTACGAAAAGCTCGGAACTGCTTCCGATAAGAAAGTATCTGTTGCATTTCCTGATGCCGGAGCTCATGTGATCGGTTGCGATCTTACCAATCCGAATTGGATGAAAGTATACACAGCCACTGAATCTTTCCTGATAAAAACCGTTGGTCTCACTCCTGTTAAAACCAGGTAACCCATGCAACGGCCCGGGAACTTCTTCTGCGTTCTTCTGGCAGTGATTTCGGTCGCTTCCTGTACTACGCGCTATAGCAAATACGAAGGAGTGGCATTCCCGGAGAATCTGCCTCATGATTGGGAGAACCCGGCGATAAGCGATATCAATCGCGAGCCTTCCCGTGCCAGTTTTATCTCTTATGGAACGGAGAATGCTGCGATTGCGGGGAACCACGAGGGATCCGAATTTTACCAGAGCCTGAATGGGAAATGGTCTTTTTGTTATTCAAAAAATCCCGGCGTTCGTCCATTCTATTTTTTTAAGGATGATTATGATATTCGCGACTGGGATCTTATAGAGGTTCCTTCCAACTGGGAAATGCTGGGGTATGGCATACCTGTTTATGTTGATGGCGGATATGCTTTCAAACCAAATCCCCCCCTCATTCCAAATGATGATAATCCGGTTGGCAGTTACCGCCGTGAATTTCATATTCCCCCATTATGGAAAGGCCGTGAGGTGTTTTTGCATTTTGGTGCGGTTAGCTCAGCCTATTATGTGTGGATTAACGGTGAACGGGTCGGTTATAGCGAGGATAGCAAAACACCCTCTGATTTTAATGTCACAAAGTATATACGCAGCGGAAAGAATACACTTGCAGTCGAAGTGTACCGGTGGTGCGACGGCTCCTACCTCGAGGATCAGGATTTCTGGCGGATGAGCGGTATCACCCGGGATGTTTACCTGTTTTCGACCAACAAGGTTCATGTTTCTGACGTTTTCGTTCATTCAGGCTTAATCAATAATTACCGCGATGGGCTTTTTAATCTCGAATTGGAAATCAGGAATTATAATACAAAAGACTCAGTTTATCAGATAGATGTTAGTTTGCTTGACGGACGAACAACACTCTTCACTGAATCTGAAAAAGTAGAAGTCACTGAGGATTTACATCAACTGAGATTTACCGATACCCTGATCAATATCAGGTCGTGGTCGGCCGAAGAACCAAATCTTTATACGCTTTTGATCAGCATGAAAAATAGTGCTGGTCACAATCTCGAGTCAGTCGGCATTCCTGTCGGATTTAAAAGTGTGGAAATAGCGGATAAGCAGTTGCTCATCAACGGTAAAAGAGTTTACCTTAAAGGGGTCAATATACATGAGCATCATCCTCTTAAAGGGCATGTGGTTGATGAACAAACCATGCTGCAGGATATCCTGCTGATGAAAGCAAATAATATCAATGCCGTAAGAACGGCGCATTACCCTCAGCCCGAACACTGGTATGAGCTGTGTGATAAATACGGACTCTATCTGGTAGATGAGGCTAACATCGAATCCCATGGTATGGGATATGATAAGGATATCACCCTGGCCGACCGTCCCGAGTGGGCAGCTGCTCATCTCGACCGTACCATCCGGTTAGTGGAAAGGGATAAAAACCATGCCTCTGTGATCATATGGTCTCTGGGAAATGAATCCGGCGATGGAAGGAATATGGTCGCAGATTACAATTGGATCAAGAAGCGTGATCCTTCCAGACCCGTGCAATATGAGCGAGCTGAGAAATCTACCAATACTTCGGAAAGGCATACCGATATCTGGTGCCCCATGTATCCAAAGATTGATGATCTTCTAAAATATGCCAAAAATCCCGAAAACGACCGGCCATTAATCATGTGTGAGTATGCTCATTCTATGGGAAATTCTACCGGAAATCTGCAGGATTACTGGGATGTTATTGAATCTAATCCTGTTTTACAAGGAGGATTTATCTGGGATTGGGTTGACCAGGGTTTAACAAAGACTGATGATAAAGGTCAGAAATTCTGGGCTTATGGAGGGGATTATGGACCTATAGGTACGCCAACTTCAGGTAATTTCTGCATCAATGGATTGGTCTTTCCAGACAGAACGCCGCATCCGGCATTGACTGAGGTTAAAAAGGTATACCAATATGTTAAATTCGCTCCTGTCGATTTAAGTACAGGGAAAATCAGGCTTGATAACGGGTATAACTTCACAAATCTCTCATCCTTCCGGCTTCAATGGAGCATAGAGCAGGATGGAAAACAAATTGACGGAGGTATTGCCGATATTTCAAATGTGCCTCCTGGTACAGCAGAGGTAACGAATTTGAATTACAGACTCCCGGTAGCGGAACCTGGACAGGAATGTTTTTTGAATCTCTCAATAATCCGTACTGAAGCCTGGACAATTTTGCCTGCAGCTCACATTTATGCTTCTGCCCAGTTTAAACTTCCTGTATATAAAGACCGGATACTGGTTCCCCTGCCTGATTATAATGATATGAAAAAGTCAGTGTCTGATGGAATAACAACACTTAAAGGCAAGGATTTTTCGGTTTCCTTTGATGAATCAAAAGGTCTGATGGTCTCCCTGAAATTTAAAGGCAGTGAACTGATGAAGGAGCCTTTAACGCCTGACTTCTGGAGAGCTCCTACTGATAATGATTTTGGCAGTAATCTGCCTGAGCGGTGTGCTATCTGGAAGGAAGCCGGGAAAAATGCCAAATTGGTGAGTTCGCGGTTTGAAATGCCTGATCCGAAAATTGCCATGGCAGATTTTAGATTTTCGCTTTCAGACACTTCCGGAATATTTGCCCTGTTAGGGATACGATACAAAATATTTGGAACCGGAGATATCATGGTGGAATACCAATTGGAGAAAAGACGTGACTCCTTGCCTGAAATACCGCGAATCGGATTGAATATGGTGCTCAGGAAGGAATATGATAACGCAAAATGGTATGTCCGGGGGCCGGGAGAAAATTACTGGGATCGTAAAAGCGGTTCAAATATCAGCCTTTATAAAAGTAATGTCAGAGATTTATACACCCCTTATATTCGTCCGCAGGAAAATGGTTACCGCTCGGATGTCAGATGGTTAAGTCTGTTGAATGGTAAAGGCCAGGGATTACTGGTGATTGGTGAACCTTATTTCTGTTTTAGTGCTTTACGAAACAAGCGTGAGGATTTTACAAGCTTACAGCGAAATTTTGATTCAAAACTGGTTAATCCCGCGCAGTTTAACAGACATACCAGCGATGTTGTTCCTAGGGATCTGGTGAGCCTGAATATCGACCTGGGGCAGATGGGTGTTGGTGGGGATAATTCCTGGGGTGCGCAGACTCATCCGGAATACAGAATCGAAGGCCGGAGCTATCATTATCGCTTCCGGTTGAAGCCGGTCGGATTAATCGATGGTGAGCATAAACTTGCCCGTCAGAAAATGGATGGTATCAATTAAACCTTTCCAGTGTCCAGTACATAACTGAAAAACAATGTCTGTATAGCGGGGTAGGTGAGTTGTTCCGGCAGGTCATCAAAAAAGGCTATCTCTTTGATTTCGAAATTCGGTAAGGGACCCAGTTTTGCCACAACCGCTAAAAAAATATGGCCAAATACAGGGCTCCCATTCATAATCCCTTCATAAGCTGTAATCGATTGGATTTTATATTCCAATGCTCCTGTTTCTTCGAATAGTTCCCGATGGGCAGCCTGCAAAGCCGTTTCCCCGTGTTCGAGATGTCCGGCCGGAAGTTCCCAGGTAGTCCGGTCTTTATGCTTTACCCAAATCCATTGATCACCATATTTGGTAACGATGATCGAAAAGGTATAATTAACTTCTTTGTAATTCACCGGTAGGAAGAACCGGATAGAAGGATTTATGGATTGAATTGATGATGCCATTCTCTGAATATATTCCCTTTATCTTCTCCGTACTTGAGTATTCCAGCCAAAGCTGATTCAAAAGACTTCTCTTCTTCAAGCTTTGTCAGGTCTTTTGAGAAAAATTTGTCGCAATAGGTGATCAGTTTTTCCGGAAGAGATATCGGTTCCATAGGCCTCCGGGGTAAAAGTCCACCAAATCCGTCAATGTCATTCAAAGTTAGTCCGGTTCCGGTATGCCGCTCACAAACTAATGCATGAAGTGGTAATCCTTCCGAAATCAGGAGGTCATGACCTTTATATCCATGGCATATATACGGGAGATCACCAAAGCACCCAATTTGCGGAGCCGAGGTGTAAATGATGCCAATGTCATGAAGCAATGCAGCTTCCGTGATAAATTCCACCTCCTTATTACTGAGGTTCAAATTAAGAGCCAGATCAACAGCCTTTCTTGCCACGGCCATGCTATGAGTTAGTAAAACATGATAAGCCAGGCTGTCAGAAGGGTAAAATTTTGTAATAATCAGGTTGATTTCCATAATGCTAACGTGAGCGAACACTCCCGCTGCCAGTGATCGAGGTGTCAACTTTTGGACTGCCTTCATACCGAACACTTCCGCTTCCACTGATATGGGCATTCAGGCGCTCCTGCAGGTTGAGTTCCATGCCTCCGGAACCGGTGATCCTGACATCTGCATTCTGAGCTTTAAGTTCGAAGCCGCTGATACCGCCAGATCCCGAAATACGAAAATCAAGATCCCTTGCTGAGCCTTTGAGGAACAGGTCGCCAGAGCCGGTTATATTCGCACTTATGTCTTTGGAATCTAAATCGAGCTTTATTTCTCCTGACCCGGAAATACGAACCTCAAGATCATTCTGATCGGAGAAATGGTTCACGTATTCAACTTCGCCCGATCCTGAAATATCAATCAATTTAAGGGTTTCAAGAGTAATGTAAATCTTAAGGGGTTCACTTTGCCATACCGATTTTTTATTGTCAATATGCCATATTTCGCCGGAAACCTTCAAATTAAGGTTGTTAATGATATTCTCCTGCCCTTCAATCCGAACTTCCTGAACCGATCCCTGTGTCAGAAAAAGTTTAGCTGAACCAGGAAGGGAAATCCCTCTGATGGTGCCGATATCAACTTTTCTTTCTACCACGGGACCCTCACCACGGATGCCGAACTGTCCGTTCTCCATGCAGCCTGCTGTCAGCAATAATATAAAAGCAATTCCTGCTGAAAAATTTGTAAGTTTCATGTTAACGATGGTTTAAGTGTTTGCCTGGTCATAAGACGCATGATGACACATCTTGTTACAAGAATTACTTATTCTGTGGCACAAAAATAATCTGGTCAGTTTCCCAAGCACCAGGGGTGTGTTTAAAGGTGATTTCCAAAATTCCTAATACTGGTGATTCGGGAGACAAGCGCAATTCAATTCCTCCGATGAAATTGGCACTCCCATCACTATTGAGTTTTGTTGTTTTAAGATATTTAAGTCCTTTCGGATGAATCTTTTGGGCTTTAGAAGGAATATTAAGGGGCTTGGGTAATGTGATCTCCCTGGAGGCCCCGTCAGGCCATGAAACAAGAATCTGTGAGCTACTCAAAAAACTGATTTCGGTCGGGATAAGGTCGTCAGTATCGAATATGAGGTTCGGCTCCTTGAATTGAATGGAATACAAAAGATGCCGTGACTGATTTCCCTGCTTATCTCCGCGAACCTGAATCCAGACCTCAGGAACAGCGTCACCATCACAGTCTTCAAATGACATTGAAGAGAGATATCCGATGGAATTCTCCGGAATGCTTATATGAAACATTTGCCTGGTGCAAAACTCAACCCATCGCTGATTATACATATAATCCATAGGATTTTTTGGAATGCTGACGAGGAATTTCTGTCCCCCTGAATATTCCATAAAAAGAAAGAAATCAGCATAGGTAATTCTTGGCGCACTGGATGTAAAACCCATCAGACTCGCTGTACAGCTAATCTTTTTAGTCTTTATATTCCTTTTGCTTATGATTTGGGTTTTATTAGGAATGCTGAATTCCCCGACCAGCCATAAAGGCACATAGGGTAGGGAAAATGCTATTTCACTGTAATCAACGTAATCCTTGTATTGGCACGAAAAGCCATTGTTTATCCAGATAGCAGAATGTCTGGCAGTTTTTTCTGTGACTGGGGTTGGACCATTACTGAAAGGCTCACCCATTATGCCGGTTATACCCTTAATCACCGAGTCCCGGCTAATAGAATCCAGCTTTTGCAGTGAATCCAGCTTTTGTATTGCAAGTTCCGATTCACGGCTCGCTGAACGATCTCGGGTTCTCCTGTCGGAATGGTCGGCATTCACAACTCTCGCTGTATGAAGGAACCTGAAATGAAAACTGGAAATACTATCCTGAGTGAAAGTATATTCAAGCGTACCCTGTATTCCAAGAAGATCCGCCTTGTAGCGAAGCCCGGAAACATAGTCCTGATTGTTAATCTTACTGATAATCTCTTCTCCGCTGCCCATGGTTTTTATCAGCTTGTCATAATTCCAGGCTTTTAAGGTTACCAGCGGATCAAATGGGAAACTCTTGACTTCCTGGGCTCCTGAGATATGGCACCCAAAAAAGATTTTCAAGGCAATAAGGGCTATCAGAACTTTTGACTTCATAATCATCAATTTCTTATGAATCCGGTAATATGTTGTTTGCATTCGCAGTAATCAGATAATAAGGATATTAACTGTTCAAATACAAGGTCGATTCCTTTCGTGCCATAAAAACCGGTTATCAGCATTAAAATGTGCTCTGTCTGCAAGGTAATTTGGGTTCTTTCGCTGTCTGATGTCGGGTTGCCGATGGCTCCGGCCTGATCGCGGTATACGGGAAGCCTTTCCACATTTAACGGTCCCCGGCCGATAGCAATAAATTCCTCGCCCTGAATACCTATTCCCAGCTCAATGTCGCCTTCGACTTGATCAGCATCGAATCCCCCGATCGTGATTCCTGTTTTAAGAGATACCAGATTCAATGAATCTACCGCAGATGTAATTGAATACAGTCCTTTCCCTTTGGCTGCCCTTCTCATCAAAGCTTCAGCGGAGAGCCGGTAACGGTTGGGGTCTTTGCCAAGATGCCTGTATGCTTGTTTACCTGCACTAATGCCTTCAACCTGACGGATACTTTCCTCATCCATAGTGGCGGAAATTTCATCGCATCTGTCGGTCAGAAGTCTCCAGAGCTCTTGATGGCCCGGACTGTTCTCTATTTTAGCTTCCAAAAAGCCAATGACTATCTCAGGAAACAGAACGGCAATTTCATTACTGATGCTGATCGAGCTTCTGTTAGGTTTGTTGGATTCCATGGTTTTGAAGTTCAAACAGATAGCGATATTCTCCGTCTAATTTCAATAGTTCAGCATGCGTCCCCTGTTCAGCTATTTTACCCTCCTTGACCACAAAGATCTGGTCAGCATTCTGGATGGTGGAAAGCCTGTGAGCAATAAT
>CAIXHD010000572.1 GCA_903919065.1 uncultured Bacteroidota bacterium | reverse complement strand
GCAAATAAAACCTCCTACCTGCATTTTCCCGATAAAACCATGGCGGGGTGCTATGCTATCACAGCAGTTGATTCTGTTGGCAATGAAAGTATACTGTCGAATTTGATTTGTGTGGATGACTGCATTAATTACTCCATACCTAATGTGTTTACTCCGAATGGTGATGGAATTAACGATTGGTTAAAGCCAAATCCTTATAACAGGGTGGAAAAGATCGATCTGAAAATATTTTCCAGATGGAATATTATTGTTTTTGAAACCGCAGATCCTGATATAAACTGGGATGGCAAGAGCAAGCTTAACGGAAAACCCGTTGCCGCCGGTGTATACTATTATGTTTGCACTGTTTATGAACGGCGGCTTACCGGCATTGAACCCCGCTACTTGACTGGATTTATTCACGTTTTGTATAGCGAAGTAAAACAATAGATTAATGATCAGAAGATTATTTACCGGTATTGTTTTTCTGGCCACTGCGCTTGCTGGAATGGCCCAGGGGCAGGTTTCAAGCCCTTCACTCATAAGGGCCAGGTACCTTTTGTCCGAGAAAATGTATGATGAAGCTTACACCACCCTTAATAATCAACAGTTTTCAGGATCGGAACAAAACTGGTCAGCGCTGATTAGAGGAAAAGCCTTATCGGGCCTTAACATGTATGAAGAGGCGAATAGCTGGCTTCAACAAGTTTCTGGCGATGGAATGGCTGAAGCAACCTATTGCATGGCAAAGAATTACCTTTTTTTAAATGATGTTGCCAATGCAATCGGATATTTGGGTAAGCACCTCGCGGATAAGAACCATTATTCTGAAAAATATATTCAGTTGGATTCTGATTTTTCAAAGATTGAGAATACCCGGGATTGGGTGCATTTATGGCAAAGGGACTGGTATTCCGAGTCGGAGCAGCAGGTAGCCGAAGGAGTTTACCTCATTTCCCAGGGACAGGTTGAAGAGGCTGGAACTTTAGCTGAAAATTTACTCTCCGCGCACTCAGTCGAACCTCAGGCATGGTTGCTTAAAGCTCGCGTACACCTGATTCAAAAAGAAGATCGTATGTACAGGGAAGCTCTGGACCGGGCATGGCAACTGGCCGCTGATAATCTTACTTTAAAAAATGAACTTATTCGCTTTGCTTTAGAATCCGGTAATTTTGATAAAGTGAATGAAATGGCTGCCGATCTTTTAAGAAGAGATCCCTCAAATCCGGAATATATCATTGACCGGGCACTGGTTCGGATATTGGAAGGAAAAGAGTCACTTGCAGTTAAAGAAATTGAAACGGTTGAAGAAAACGGAATTACTCCTTCTGAATTATACTATCAGGCTGGTCGTAAGATATTAACATCATCGCCCGGGCAGGCTGAATCCTACCTGACAAAAGCAATTGATAACGGCATTCTGGATGCGAGATTTTACTTTGCGAGGGGATTAGCACGCAAAGATCTTGAGAAGACGGATCTTGCCCTTGACGATTTGGCAATGTCGTTGGATATTAATCCAATTCAACCTGAATTGTATTTGATTCGGGCAAAAATTCGCCTGGATATAGGGGATGCAGATGGAGCCTGTCATGACTGGCGAAAAGCCCTGGAAATGGGCAATGTTAAGGCAGCTGACCTGCTATATAAATACTGTAGACTACCCTGATTGTCCGTACATCCTGATTTCCAGGATTAATTCTTCCATATCTGTTTCAGAAGTAAATGGATTCATCATCGCGGATCTCAGATAAGTCTTATTGTCGATTGTTGTTTGAACCACGTAAAACTTCCCTGATTCAATCAGCTTTTTGCGGATATCTGCATTTAACTGATTCAGTTCAACATCCGATTTATCTGATCTGATGTAACGGTAACAAACAATATTACTCTCGGGTTGATAGGGTAATTCAAAATCTGCAGATTGGCTGATCAATGATGCCAATACTTTACCCAGATCATAACATTCTGTAAAATAATCGATAAAGATCTGTGGGCCATAGGTCCTGAGAATGGAGTATACTTTAACACCCATCATGTTTTTAGTACATTCCATGGTTCTGGTGGCAGAATTAAACCAAGGCTCGCGTTCTTCATTATTTAATAAATAGGATGCTTTCTGGTTGAATGTTTCATAGGATCGCTTCCCGTCTTTGAAAATTACCGCTGTTGTAAGAGCACTGATCCCAAGCATTTTATGAAAGTCGATTACCATGGAATCCGCCCTCTCTATGCCACTTGTAAGATGTTTGTATTTGGGTGTTATAGCCGCGGCACCTCCATGGGCTCCATCAATATGGAACCAGAGACCATATTTCTCGCTGAAATCAGCCATCTTATCAAGTGGATCATAAGATCCTGTTGAGGTACTGCAGGCATTTCCAACAAGCACCATTACTTTAAAGCCTTGTTGTTCTGCGTTTCTATACACTTCCTCTAACTTGCTGACATCCAGCTTGTGATCTTTATCGGTAGGTACCTTTATTACGCCTTTTTCCCCCCAGCCCATTATTTGAACTGCACGGGATACACTGTAATGGGACTCTTCACTAACCATTATTGCGGGATGAAATCCATCGGTTTTCCCCTGAGTCCAGTGATCATAACCGGACTGGTGCTGACGCGCAGCAAGTAAAGCGGTCAGATTACCTAATGAGCCCCCGGATGTCAATACACCAGAGGCCTCCTTATTGAAACCCATCGCCCCTGTCAGCCATTCAATTACTGCACGTTCCATGGCAGTGCTCACCGGCCCCATCTCGTATATGGCCGAGCCATTGTTTAAGGTGCCATTGAGCATTTCTCCCAGTCCGGAAAGGGGTAGGGAAGCACATACCTGATGGCCCAGGTATTTAGGATGATGAATGTGTATTGTCTCATTGATGGTGTCCTTCCAGAATGGCTCAAAGTCGAAATCCTCGCCAAGATCTTTCTGCCACTTGAGAAAGCGCTTATCAGGATCCATCCATGGAAGAACAATTTTATCGGTCTGACTTGATGATGCTTCAAGATGGTCAGCTATCAGGTCGACCAAACGATGAGCCTGATCCCTGAAATTTTCAGGGTCGTATGCTTTTTTAAGTAAATCAGACATAAAATAGACCGGGTTTATGCTTGCTTAGGTTTTCGCAATACAAAATATAATCCCAGCAGAGCAAGTGGAATACTGAGTATTTGTCCCATATTCAATGGCATAGTTGCTTCAAAAGCTGATTGGTCAACTTTGAGAAATTCGACGAAAAACCGGAATCCGAAAATCAGCAACATGAACCAGCCAAACAATTTGCCTTCGATAAGGCGGATATCCGTTTTCCAATACTGATACATCAGAAATCCAAATATAAGCAGATAGCCTAATGCTTCATAAATCTGGGTTGGATGCCGGGGAATCTGATCTTCGCGTATAAAAGTAAATGCCCAGGGTAAGTTCGTGGCATTACCATAAATTTCACTGTTGATCAGATTGCCTGTCCGGATAAAGACCCCGGCCAGAGCAGTTGGAACAGCCACTTTGTCCATTGCCCATAAAATAGATCTTTTACTGTATTTCTTCGACCAGAAGTAAAGCATTGCTATGATACCAACGGCTCCGCCATGGCTGGCTAAACCACCATGCCAGATTTTAATTATTTCTGCAGGATGCTGGCTGTAATATCCCCAATCATAAAATAATACATGGCCAAGGCGTGCACCAATAACTGTTCCGACAACTACATAAAGGAACAAGCTGTCAACGAGTTCAGTTTTGATCCCCTCGCGCTTGAACATTTTTGATACAATATAGATCCCTGCTACAAAACCCAGGGCGAAGAGCAATCCATACCAGCGCACAGACCAATCCCCGATATGAAAAATAACTGGATCAGCATTCCATACGATTCCGTTCTTTGGCTCCATAATTTATTAACATAGAATTTGAATCCAAAGGTAGTTTTTTCGTTATGAATCCGATTTATTTGGATTGATTTCATCTGTAAGTTGTATAAGTTGAAATAATTCGGATAAATTGTTTCCTTTACATCAAACTTAACGACCTATGAAAATTAGAAAACTAACCCTGATCCTTTTTCTGAGCATTTTGCCATCATTTCTTCTGGTGGCACAAGTGACAGAAGAAACGGAAAAGAAAGAAAAGACAAAGAAAGGTTTTAGCTTCGGAGCCGTCCCTGCTGTTGCCTATGATTCTGATCTTGGCTTTCGCTATGGAGCGTTGGCAAATTTTTATGATTATGGCGATGGCACCATTTATCCATTTTTCAAGCATTCACTTTATGTTGAATGGTCGCACACAACAAAAGGCAGTGACCTGAAACAGATTAAGTATGATTCAGGGATACTGATTCCCGGACTCCGTATTTCCGCTGATGCGCGACTGGAAACTGAGCAGGCAATGGACTTTTTTGGTTTTAATGGTTTTGAAACTGCCTATAATCCAGCTTTTATAACTGCTGGCGATCCGAGTTATATATCGAGAATGTTTTATAAGATGGATAGGAGAACGCTTAGGCTGCGTGCCAACGTTCAGGGTAATATCATCGGAAGAAAATTAAGGTGGTTTGCCGGCTTATCCCATTATAATATTGGTCTGGATTCAGTTAATGTAAGCAAACTCAATAAGGGTAAGGAAGGCGAAAAGCTTCTTCCGAAAGTTGACGGCTTGTATGATATTTTCGTTAAACAAGGTGTTATTCCAGCTGAACAGGCTAAAGGCGGAGCAGTAACAAATATTTTATTGGGTATCGTTGCTGATACACGTGATAACGAACCGAATCCGAATCGGGGTATTTGGACGGAGGCTATGCTTGTTGCATCGCCGGGTTTTATTAATGCCGACCCTTTTTATAAACTTGTTCTGAGTCATCGTCAGTATTTTAGCTTGATTCCTGACCGGCTGACTTTTGCCTATCGGCTTAATTATCAGAGCGCTCTCGGACAAGAGGCTATGCCTTGGTATATGATGAACTTCACTTTCAGTACCTATGATGATCGTGAAGGGATGGGAGGCTCAAAAACACTGCGGGGAGTTCTTCGTAATCGGGTAGTGGGTGAGGGATTTGCCCTTGGAAATTTTGAGTTAAGATGGAAGTTCGCAAAATTCGAATTCCTGAAACAAAACTGGTATCTTGCATTGTCACCGTTCCTTGATGTAGCCAAAATCACAAAACCTTATCAGCCGACCGCCGGATTTGAAATTCCTGCTGGTTTTTATGGAACAACTGATGGTATGCATTTTAGCTATGGCGCAGGATTACATATAGCCTTAAATCAGAATTTTATCGTTGCGGTTGATTACGGTTTGGCAGCCAGCAACGGCAGTAAAGATGGCCTGAAAAACGATGGTACAAAGGGCATCTATATCGGTTTGGATTTTCTCTTCTAATACCTAACTAAACCTTGTCTTCCAGCTGACAACCTTACCCGGTTGTCAGCTTTTTTTTTATTTGCCAAGCGAGGCAACTGCCCTTAAAACCGCCATTTTGGTGCAGGTTTCATAAACCTTTAATTCTTGCAGGTATTCGGTGCCGGAATATTTTCTAAGGTCAACACCCAGATCAGGAGCGTTTTCAATTTTATCTCCCGACTGAAATACTCCTTCAACATCTTTAATCAACTCCTTTTTAGCATCGTAAATCTGTATCCGGCAACGTATTTTAATGAGCTTTTTTGATTGTGCACTCGGGTCCTGTGCGGCAACCTCAATCATCAGCGGAGCGGTAATATCTTTTATGTATACCTTCATGTACTTTTCGGCGATGCCAGTGGCCACCGCTTTTGCCAGAGTAGCTGAGGGTTTGCCGTATTCATTCGACTTTATCGAATTTAAGGTGTCAACATTCAGCATAACCAATCCCGATTTATTTAGCTGGGCCATGAGAAAAGGTGTAACCTTCTCATAAATAAACTCATTACCGCGCTTTTTACCTTTGGTGCCGTAGGATTTTAAATATTCCTTTGTGTCCATGTCACCCTGATCATTGTTTAGTTCAATCTCGACAGGGTAACTGTAAATTGCCACTTTCTGCGCCTTCACCGAACCTGCCGGTAAAGTAAAAAACAGACCGCAGATCAGTAGAGAGAATAATATCCTTTTCATAATAATGTGCTTTCCTTGTAAAGATACAGAGACGCTCACTATTCTTTATCTGTTGACGAGAGAATTTCAGTAATTTTATTTAACACCTGCTCAGGCTTGATGCTGGTCATGCAGATCATTGGCGAATCTGCTCTTTTGCAAGGAGTTTCACCATAAACTGAACAGGGCCGGCAGGTAATAATTGACGGATCCATATAAATTGCGAAATCGTCTGGTTGATATAAGGGGGCAAACCCCAGCTTTGGATCTGTTGCTCCCCAAACGGAAACTGTAGGAATGCCGGCAAGTGCTGCCAGATGCATGTTTGCAGAATCCATGGACACAAAAACTTGCAATGTGCGGATCAGTGAGATTTCCTCGGTTGGTGAGATTCTTCCCGCATGATTAAATATATCCTTGGCGGACAAGGTATCGAGCAGCTCCTGATCCTCCCTGCCGCCAAAAAGATGAATTTCACAATCATAGCTTGCCCTCAGAAGTTCAGTCAGAGTAGCCACTTGGGATATTCCCCAGTTTTTGGTGCTGTGTTTTGACAGCGGTGCGATACCTATTCTCTTCAACCCCGTTTTATTTGTATCCAAATTGGCGGAATCGTCACTGTCTCCGAGTGGTGTTTCAGAAATTTCACCTGCAAGGCCTGCTTTTAAAAAAACATGCTGGTACCGGTCAGCTGTATGCGGTACTGTCAGGCCCGGCTTATTATGTGAGATGATTGCTCTCCGCTCTTTTCTGTATTTTCGGATACTAAATATCCGGTAGCCTCTCAGCAGGAATAATCCATCCAGAATCCAGGTCCTTAATATTCCATGAAGATCAATTACGGAGACAAATTCATGTTTGCTTATCTCCCTGTAAAGTCTGAAAATTCCGATTAATCCTTTATGTTGTTTATCTGGGTCGAATCCAATAACAGTTAATCTTGCAATCCCGGTAAAGTAGCCACAAAACCTTTGTCGGGTTACGAATATCAGGTGAATATCTGGGTTACTTGCTAAAATTCCCCGGATCACCGGGACTGTTAGCAGTACATCACCCATCGACGATAATCGCAATACGACAAAGCTCTTCATTAGTAACTTGCGTAAGATTTTTCTTCGGATATTCCTGAATTGGTAATCCTGTTTATCTCTTTTTTGATCTTTGCACGTTCATCATTTAATACATAAACACTGCGGGCTGTCTGAATGAACTCTTGTCCAAAATCCTGCTTCTGCTCAAAATTCCGAATAGTATCTTCAATTTCCCAAAGAGCAAGATTGATTTTTAACAGGCTTTCATACAGCTGTTTAACGGAAATGACCAGATTATTCGCCAACGGTTTGATTAAATCATATTCACCATTGATATTGTCAAGCTTTGCATCGTCCTTTATCTTTTCCCGCTTGATTTCAAGGATCGACAACTTGTCGAGCAATTCCCCATTTGAGACTTCAATTTTCATGACCAAAAGATAACTATATATTCAGAACGGTTGAATCGCCTTTTTAACATGGTTTTATCAGATTATTAACATTTTTTTATCTATTCATTAATTAAAAAGTTAGTTGTTTTGTATAGTGATACTTAAAAGACTCATATCATTTGGTTTTGCAATTTATATCCTGATGTTTTCCATTGGGATAAATGTCGTTCAGCATAATTGTGTATGGTGTGGCGGTAACAGGATTGAATTAGCCGGATATCAGAAACAGGAAACTGCCGAATCTTCCTGCTGCTCCAAACACCAGTCGGCCGGACACAATTGCAAGGAGGAAGGCTGCTGCAAACCGGGTATACTTAAGCTTACCAAGGGCGTAACTGCCGATCACGGCTTCGATTTTAAACGCATCAACAGCAAGCCAATTCTTATTGAGGCTGTTTACCTGTTGTCCTACCTGAAAGAAAATATTTATAACTCTTTCGAAAATTATTTTTTGGAAAAAGGATGCATTGGCTCCATTTCTCCACCGGGATCTTTCCGCGTCCCGCTCAGATGCTGATTAATTGATGATTGGACAGTTTGTTGTTTCAATTCATTAATTAATAAGTGTTTATAATGATAAGAAAATGTTTATTCTTACCTGTTCTGCTGCTATTACCAGTTGGTTTGTTTTCTCAAACTGTGACCGGCGTAGTATACGAACAAAATGAAGGTCGGAAAATTGCTCTGCCAACGGTTAATGTGCATTGGGCAGGTTCAAAAATCGGTGCCACCACCGATGTCAGCGGAAAATTCGAATTGTTTAAACCTGGATATTACTCTAAACTGGTATTCAGTTTAGTTGGGTATGAATCGGATACCGTAGAAGTTGCCGATCCAAAACTGGGTCTGGAAGTTTTCCTCATTCCCGGTGCAAATATTAAGGAAGTCGAGATCTCACAGCGAAGGGTAGGGACACATATCGACCGAATGTCAGTTATCCAGACAGAGAAAATTACAGGGGCTGAACTGGGTAAGGCAGCATGCTGCAATCTGGCGGAGAGTTTTTCTACCAATGCCTCTGTGGATGCCTATTATTCCAATGCGGTTACCGGGGCAAAACAGATCAGACTGTTAGGACTTGATGGCATTTATGTTCAATTTCTGACTGAAAATATTCCAAACATGCGCGGCATTGCCAGTAATTTAGGTCTGTCCTATATTCCTGGCCCCTGGATGGAAGGGATCAGTATATCAAAAGGTACATCGTCTGTAAAGAATGGTTATGAGTCCATTGCAGGCCAGATAAATGTGGAATATCTTAAGCCTGTGAGTGCAGAAAAACTGTTGCTCAACCTCTTTCTGAGTGATGCAGGTCGTACGGAAGCTAATTTTGCTGCATCAGCTAAGATCAATAAAAATCTTAGCACCTTGTTATTAGGGCATTTTAGTAATGATCAGACTAAAGAGGAT
>CAIXHD010000571.1 GCA_903919065.1 uncultured Bacteroidota bacterium | reverse complement strand
GGATTTTCGTCCGATACCGGAAAAGAATATCCTTGTTTTAAAGGCGGGTGAAGAGAATAAAACGATCGACCAGGTGATGGAGGTATGGGACGTTCTCGGACGTGCCGGGGCCGATCGCAGTTCGCTGGTTATCAATGTAGGTGGCGGCATGCTCACTGATCTCGGAGCTTTTGCCACCGGGACGCTGAAGCGTGGTTTGGCCTGCATCAATATTCCAACCACTTTGCTGGCGATGGTGGATGCCAGTGCGGGCGGGAAATCAGGAATAAATTTCAGGGGATTAAAGAATGAGATCGGGGTGATCAGGCAACCTCTTCATGTGTTTTTGTATCTGCCTTTTTTACGGACCCTGGATCGTGAAAATCTTTTATCCGGATATGCCGAGATGCTTAAGGCCGGGCTCATCGCCGACCGCCATCTGTGGGAAGAATTAAAGGCTTTTGATCTGAACGGATACGATGAAGAGGAGCTGGGGCGGCTGATCTGGAGATCTATCGAGATAAAAACAGACGTTGTGGAAGCCGATCCGGAAGAACATGGAATTCGGAAATCATTGAATTTTGGGCATACTTTCGGCCATGCTCTGGAGAGTGAATCGATGCATGCCGGGCACACGCTGGCGCATGGTTATGCGGTGGCTTACGGTATGGTTAAGGAGGCAAAACTATCCCACCAAAAGCTAGGGTTGCCGATGGCAGAGGTGGACGATATCCAGAATGCCATCACCCGATTATATGGCGAACCGCCTGCCACTTTAAGTCAGGCCGATATTCTGCTGGAGTGGATGAAATTTGACAAAAAGAACCGAAACAATAAGATTAATTTTTCGCTGATCGACTCGATCGGGTCGTGCAAGGTTGATATTGAGGCGAGTGTGGAGGAGATTAGGGAGGCGCTTCGTTAGGAAGTCTTCAGTCTGCAGGACTCAGTTCGCAGTCTTCAGTCTGCAGTCTGCAGTACTCAGTTCGCAGTCTGCAGTTGGAGAATTTCGTGGGAAGGGACGGGGTTCTTGCATAATGCCGTGGTGTGCGACGGGGTCCCCGCTTCCGGCTGCGCCTGCGCGGGGATGACAACTCTTCGAGGGCAACTTGATCTTGAAATTTCAGCATTCAAAATTGGTCCTGGTCATCTGACTTCAGAGTCCATCAATAAATTCCGCAAAAGCCAGAATCCGCTGACTATTTGTTTTCTGGAAGAGTAAATGCTCAAAATCCCTGGCCTTCTGGTTCAGCTTGACTATTGTCAGCATCGTAGCAATAGCTTCCTTTAATTCCTTCAGATCAAGGATGCCGCATCTGGTTGACAGGAAGGAGTAATCAGGAGAGGTTTGACCGAGAAGAAACATGGCATCGTAAAAATCCCGGCCTTTTTGGCGGGAGAGCAGGGCCGATATTTTCATCGCACAAAGGACCCCATCTTCCGGGACCGGAAAAGAAAAATAAAATCCACAGCCTTTAATTTTTGTCATTATCGGCTTATAATCGATAAGTTGATCCTCACTTTCGATTTTGATAAGAAATCTTTCTTCCCTGTGACCCGACAAACCCATCTCAAAAAGAAGCTCTGGGAAGTATATATTCCTCCGATAGGCATTGAGTTTCAGATTGGGCTTGTCGCGAGGTTCAACATGCCAGCCGGAACGCCTCAGAAAAACCAGGACAGCATCAGTCATTTCCATGAATTCCTTGTCGGATAGGTTTTTGCAGTCAAAATCCAAATCTTCCGAAAATCTGTCTATTCCTTTGGTCAACCTGAGGTTTGTTCCGCCGATAAACACAATCTTCCTTACAAAGGATGTTCCCGATAGAAAGTCGAGTATCAGGAGTTGTAAATATTCTTTGATTATATATTTCTGATGGGCCGCATGATCCCGCAATATGGGCGGGAAAAAGGCCTTTATTTGTTCGAGCTGGATCATAATCCGTAGGTTCTTAATAATGTTTGTACTCTTTTTTTGAGGGCTGCATTTCCCACTTTGGCTGAAAATTCTATTAACAAATCAATATTTAGATGTTCTCCCAGGTAATCAGCATCGAGCCGCAGCTCCTCAAAGTCTGCCGGTTTTTCATAAAACGGGTACAGGTAAAGCAGGTCGATTAAGGCCTTTTCAGGTTTGGCGAACAACAAAGTACGGCCACCTGTGGTGGATTTTGCATCATATCCGAACATAAGTTCTGGTCGTATGGTATTATAGGTGTAAGTTCCAAAGGGATTAATAAATGTGCTTGTTTTCAGGGAGGTGACGCTGGTGATCTGGACCACAGATTCCGGAATCATCCCGTAAAATGCCAGGGCGGTATGCAGGCTGATGTAGGACGGCCGATAGATTCGGTTAGCGATATATAATGCATTGTCTGATGCCCCCAGGTACTCAGGAAAGCTGTAATATCCGTTACGTAATCTGACAATAAATCCATTTTTTACCCATCGGCTCAGATTGTTTTTGTCGAAGTCGGGGCGCCAGGCATATACCTGATTTGAAGTAAAACAGATATACTCAAAAAGTTCTGTGCGAAATTCCTGAAAATTCATTACGTTTCTGTTATTCCGCAAATATACGGAATTTTAGAAACAAAATCAAGTTAGGAATTCAAAATTCAGCATTGGCCTTCGAATCTCATCTTTCCATATTAATATAGGAAGCCAAACAACCAAAGCGGAATGGTTTGTCCGGCTCCGGTTTCGATATCATCAAGAGCAAGAAATCCATTAACGGTCTGTTTCAATTGTTCCCGGGTTTTTGTGCGTCCTCCAACCTCGAGTGTCCAGGTTCCATTAATTACAAAGTCGCCATGTTCGGGATAGGTGACGGTTAATGGGTCACTTGCCTGATTCAGAAGAAAGGTTTCGCGGATCGTTCCGGTTTCAGGAGCAGAGTTAAAGCACCAGAGAAGGTTAGGATTGTTTAAATATATTTTGTCAGGTTTTCTAAGAATCTGATTCCCTTTGCCTTCGCGGTTTAATAGCGTAATGAGTTCAGCCTGATCCAGATAATACAGATATTTCAGCAATGTGCGCTGATCGGTGATGTGCAGTTCCTGGCCAATCCGGCTCAGATTCGGTGTATAAGGAACGGTTGAGGCTATAACCGCTAAAAGTTTCTTAATCTTCGAGAGTGTATCATAATGCAAGTCGGTTACCGCCGGTAAATCGTTTTCCAAAATAACATTGATGACATTCTTGAGGCGATCGAAATATTGTTCCGGAATCTCCTGATAAAAAGGATAATACCCAGTAGACAGGTACTTCCTGAAGTGAGGTATTATTTTGATTTTGTCGATTACAGAGGCTGAAATTTCAGGATGATGTTGAAACAGGTCTTTAATTGAAACCACAGGGAACCTGGCAATGTTGTAGAAATCGAGGTATTCACGCAGCGAAAGACCTTTAAGGTTGTAAACTGTTTTTCGCCGGCTGAGATCACCTTGCCCTTTGTACAGTCGGAGTAAGGAAGAACCTGTATATATAATGTTTAGCGAGGGGTAGCGATCGTAAATAGTTTTCACCTCTGATGACCAATCAACTTGAGGGTGTTTCGGAGGATATTTGTGAACCTCATCGAGAAATAGAGTGATTCCGCCGTTCCGGAAAAATTCTGATGCGGTATCAATCAGCGAATGACTGTAAAACCAGGGATCATCCAACGAAACAAACAATGCCTTTCCATTTTCCTGCTGATTCAGTTCCCTGGCCCGCTGCAGCAACATGGTTGTTTTTCCAACTCCCCTGGAGCCGTTAATTTCCACCAGTCTCACGCCCCAATTTATTTTGGAGTACAGGTATCGGGTGAATGAAACCGGAACATTTCGGATTAGCCGGTCGCTTGTCTCGTACAATTCGATCATGACACTTTATTTGTTGTAGTAGATTACAAAAATAATCAAAAAATATTGTAATCCGATACAGGGTTAATTGAGATGCTTTTTTATTTCCATGATATCTGTTTCAGTTGGCAGTCTTCAGTCTTCAGTCTGCAGTACTCAGTTCGCAGTCTGCAGTCGGCGAATGCCGTGGTCAGGGACGGGGTCCTTGCATAATGCCGTGGTGTGCGACGGGGTCCCCGCCTCCGGCTGCGCCTGCGCGGGGATGACAACTCTTCGAGGGCAACTTGATCTTGGAAATTCAACATTCAAAATTGGCCTTCGAATCTCTAACTTCTTCGTCACCGTTTGGCCTTAAAGAAGTCCGTCAGCAACTGTCCGCACTCATCCGCCAATACGCCTGCTGTGACCGTTGTTTTGGGGTGAAGGATGCTGCCGCCATTTTGCATAAAACCGCGTTTGGGATCGGATGCTCCATAAACTATCCGGCCGATCTGGGCCCAGAAAGTGGCACCGGCACACATCACGCAGGGTTCGAGAGTGACATATAAAGTGCAATCTTCCAGATATTTGCTGTCGAGAGTATTAGCTGCTGCAGTGAGTGCCTGCATTTCGGCGTGGGCGGTCACATCATGAAGCGTTTCGGTGAGATTGTGGGCACGGGCAACAATGCGGGTTCCGGCTACGACGACGGCGCCCACGGGAATCTCATCACGGGAAGCAGCTTTCTTTGCCTCCATCAGAGCTTGTCGCATGAAGAATGTGTCGTCCATTTAGATCAATGGTTTGTTAGCATTAAAGCACTCTTTAGCTTTCGAAACACGAAACACGAAACACGGAACCCCCTCTTTCG
>CAIXHD010000570.1 GCA_903919065.1 uncultured Bacteroidota bacterium | reverse complement strand
TATGCCGGACGATGGGAGCACAACTCCCTTCTCGGGGAAAATCTGAACGATCTTGCCCTGGTTGTCCATTCTGGAAAACCGGTATTCGGCCGAGTCTTTAGGTTGGGGCCTATAAGTGGCCAGATGATATCCGCCGGATGGCTCTTTAACCACGTATGCTGCATCGAATGGCATCGGATATTCGCGCAGGAACTTACCTTCGAAGGAGTAGAGTACCATCTTCAATGTAAAAATCGAGGCAACTTCGATTACCCTGGCTTTCTTATCAATAGAAAACTGCCGGGCCCTCAGATATTCACCCGGGCCCTTTCCAGAACTGCCGACATTGCGTATAAATTTGCCGTCTTTATCGAAAACCCTGAATATTATTCCACCCTCAAGCATAATGTATCCTTCGTCGGTGGCCGTTAAACTCAGATCGCTGCTCAACATGCAGTCGGCCTTGGTTTCAAGGGGAATGTAGGTGATTTCGTCGGCGATGTCCGAAAGCTTAATGTCCTTGGTATTATTCAGTCCGGATAATAGATCGATGACTGTCGCTTTGCCGGTGGATGTCTGCCTATGGGAGCAAGAGGAAAACGGGAGAATGAGGAGGAGGGCTAGCAAGAAGGGAAGTGAGTTTTTCATGGGCATGACTGTATGAAGTATGAATGATGAGATTCGAAGACCAATTTTGAATTCTGAGGTGGAAGATTCAAGTGTGCCCGAAGTTTAGCTCTGAGCCCACTTGACTTTGTAATTTCAAAATTCAGCATTGGTCCTGGTCTTTAATTAGGTGTCAGGTTTCGGGTGTCGGGTATCAGGTTAGCTTTTGAGGGTAACGATGGTGAGGACCTGGTTGTCGTCTTCGGAGATGCCTTTGATGAACTCGATCAGCTTTTGTTTTTTATCGGGATATTTCACCTTGATTTTGCGTTCAAGGATCTTCTCCACCTGGTCTTTTAAATGAGTGGGATAATCAAATCTGTAGCTCTTTCCATTCATGTAGCGCTCGGGCCAGAATAAGTCGCCCCCATCAAGGTCGTTGACCAGTCCACATCGCATAATATCCTTGTTATACGGAACAAACGTGATTTCATGGGTTTTTTTATTGATCATCAGAGGATGCATGAAATTATTGAAAGTTCCAACATTGAAAAAGTAATAAGGCGTTTCCTGAAAGGGACCCGGGAAAAATCCTGATTCCGGTATTTCCGGTACGGCTGGGTTTTGTTTGGTTTTCTGCTTAATAAACCAACGGGGCGTAATATTCAAATCCTTTGTAATGCCATAAATCGTATCGGAATACTTGTTTTTATACAACAGGGTATCGCGGTACCAGGTTAATCGGGTTATATAGATTGCATTGCCGGCATCATTCTTGTAATTATCCCAAGAGAAGATCTTTTTGATCAGTTTACCCTTTTTATCGATGATCGTGAAGTGGTAATTGTCGTTCGTTATGCTTTCGGGGTAGGGGAAGGTCAGTAATATATTATCCCCAAGATCAACTGCTTGCTGAGGACTCGGATCCAGGCGGATTGTTCCGGTGAGTTTTCCATTAAGGTCGAACAGATCGAGTTTTTTATAATAAAGTACATAAATGGAGGTTCCTTTCAGATCAAAGGAAACTTGAGGTCGTCGGCCATGTTCGCCGGGACCTTTTCCGAACCGCGATATTTGCCTTAGAAATTTGCCATCGATCGAGAAAAGAAGAATATTGTTAGTCGCCTCCTCCACTATCAGAATGTGATCCTTTGTTATTGAGGATGATTGAATCTGTTTAATAAAACAATCTTTATTTCCTTCCAGCTTCACATATTGAATGTCAGTGGCAATATCACTCAGCAGAATCTGCTTTTGATTGGTGATGTCGCCAGTCAGGTCGATTATCGGAACCTTCGTTGTTTTATTACTGCCGGTGGTAAATCCGACCAGGAGAAGAGCTGACAGGCAGAGTATTGATATGAAGGAGGAGTGATGAGATTCGAAAGCCAATTTTGAATTCTGAGGTGGGAAATTCAATTGTGCCCTAAAGTAAGCTCTTAGCTTACTTGATTTTGTAATTTCAAAATTCAACATTGGTCCTGGTCTTTAATTAGGTATCGGGTTTCAGGTATAAATTGTATCTTTTCACCCCTGTTAAAGGTACAGAAAATTAATATTTGATCGATATGAAAAAGCTTGGTATCAGCCTGCTGGTGGTGGTTTTTGTGCTGGCAGGCAATGTTTTTGCTCAGGATTTGACGAACGCATCGATTAAGGCTGCGCAAGATTCTGTTTTGCTTAGAGCATTAAAGAAATTGCCGGGAATTGAAGTGGTGGGCGCCACCCGTCACGGCCAGCAATACACGGAAGCTTATGAGATTAAGTTCACCCAGCCGGTGGATCACAATAAGCTGGATGGCCCGAAATTTACACAGCGGATCTTCATCGGTCACACCGGGTTCGACCGGCCCATGGTACTGAGCACATCAGGATACGATGCACGTGGATTAGGTGGTGCCGAGCCAGCACAACTTCTGAAGGCAAACCTTATCAGGGTAGAGCACCGGTATTTCGGACAATCAGTTCCGGACCCGATCGACTGGAAATGTCTCACCGTGTGGCAGTCGGCATCGGATCATCATGCAATCGTTCAGCTATTCAAACAATTATATCCGGGTAAATGGATCTCTACCGGAATTAGTAAAGACGGTCAGACCACCATGATGTTCAAGGCCTTTTATCCTGGTGATATTGATGTTGCAATTCCTTATGTTGCTCCCCTGAATACCTCCAAGGTGGATCCGAGGATTTTTACTTTTCTGGCAAATGTAGGCACCGCGGAAGAACGTCAGAAAGTGTATGATTTTCAGATCGCACTGTTCGAAAAGAAAAAGGAGCTGATGCCATTGGTTGAAGCTTACTGCACCAAAAAAAGCTGGACTTTCCCTATGGGTATCGACCGGGCGTATGACCTGAATGTTCTGGAGTTTCCGTTTGCTTTGTGGCAGTATGGCGTTAAGAAGCCGATGGATTTGCCGGGCAAGGAAGGAACCGCGCAACAATTATTTGATATGCTCATGCCGGTGACTGACCTGATGTGGTTCAGTGATACTGGGTTGAAACAGTTTCTATCGCACTATTATCAGGCTATGACCGAGATGGGCTATTACGGTTATGATGTTAAGCCTTTCAAGCAATACTTGAAGGACAAAACTTTTATCACCTATGATTTTGCCCTCACACCTTATGGTTTGGATACTACATTTAACCCAAAAACGCTGCCTTTCCTGCATGATTTTGTGCAGAACAAGGGCGACCATATGCTCTATATTTATGGGGAACTCGACACCTGGACAGCCACCGGCGTGACGAAGATTACCGGTCCGGCTGATGCACTTGTTATGATTCTCAAGGGCGGCCACCATGGTTCAGGCATCCGGGCATTCCCGGCGGAGGAGAAGCAGAAGATTTATGATACGCTGACGAGGTGGCTAGGATTCAACGTGCCCGTTGAATAGGGCAGATGGCAGAGGGCAGAAGGCAGAAATTAGTAAGAGGACTTAAGACTTAAGGATTAAGTTAAGTAAGAGGTTAAGGCTCTAGCTTGGGAAGGAGCAGGCTTTAAACATGATAGGTAAAGTAACTAATCAACTTGAGTGCTGACTTGGATCTGGAATTTCGGAATTCGGAATTGGTCTTCGAATCTCAACCTTTTAACTTATTGTACCGCTTTGTCTTTCTCAAAGTCATAGAAAGTCTTCCGCATCAGGTCGGAGAGGAGGAGCTTATAGGAAATGTAGGCATCCAGACGGGTATTGTACGCTCCATTGAGGCGTTCGCGTTCGAGAGCCATGGATTGACTGTCGATTTCGCCGTTGGCATAGCGCTGGCGAGATATATCAAAGCTTTTTTCGGCAACCACGAGACTTTTTTCCAGCAGCTGCAATCGGCGCAGACTGCTCTGCAACCGGTCGACCTGGGTTCGTATATCGCGTTCGATGGTCATTTTGTTATCTTCCATCTGCAGCTGATCCTGCTTCAGCGATGCAATAGCTGATTGAACCCTTGCCTTGTTTTCCCCCCAGTCGACAATGGGAATGGAGGCGGTGAGTCCAACACCGAAACTTCCGGGCCTGCTCGTGAGATTTTGCCAGGTCTGATCAAAAGTCCCTCCCATAGTGACGGTTCGGGGATCTTTACCGACCCCGATAAAATTGTAATCCAGCAATATGCTCCCGCTGGGCATTCCCTGGGC
This sequence comes from uncultured Bacteroidota bacterium, assembly GCA_903919065.1. Taxonomy (GTDB): domain Bacteria; phylum Bacteroidota; class Bacteroidia; order Bacteroidales; family UBA12481; genus UBA12481. Next base: position 11,097 of record CAIXHD010000570.1, on the reverse strand, counting down.
CCGCTGGCGCTTAATATTCATTTCCTGCATCTCTATCCGGATAGCGTTTTCCCGGATTTCCGGTCTGTTGTTCAAGGCCAGGTCAACTGCCTTCTCCACATTCACCGCGACAGGTTTTATGGTGAACTCGCTGCTGACCACAATGCTGTCTTTTAGGCTGAGTCCAAGATTCTGCTTGAAGGATCCCACCTGTGATAGGAAATCAACCTTTGCCATATCGAAGCTATTTTCGGATGCACTCAGGTCAACCTCCATCTGCAGTGCTTCCACTTCCCTGATCAGGCCGGCAGCGAACTTACTCTGTGCAATGGTGCAGGCTTCCTTCTGCTTCTCCAGGCTCAACCGGGCTATGTTCATCCGCTCCTGCATCTGTAAAAGTGTAAAGTAATCCTGACTGATATCGTAAACCAGGTTGAGCTCCTCGCGTTTCAGCTGTTTCATGGTCATTTCGTAATTCAGTTTTGCTTGCCTGTAGTTCATCCGGTTATTGTTGATGCCGAAAAATGCCTCTATTGGCTGCCTGAGTCCGATGCTGGATGATAGCTGGGTATTCCGGTCGTTGGCATAATAATCGGTATAACTCTGGCCGCCGGCGCGGATATACAGGCTTCCATCGGTGGGAAGGGGTTGGCTTATGGTCAGTGAACTGGCTAACTGGCTCTGCCTGACCGGATAAAATGATATCCCGGTACTATCTTCCCACTGCTTAACAGTCTCGGTATATTGCGGTAAAGTCAGGTTAAGATCAACATGTGTCCTGTTGGAGCTGATCGCTGCCTTGAGATTAAACGAAGCAGCTTTCAGGCTCTGCTGCAAGGTTTGCATGCGGATACTTTTCTGCCGTGCCAGCAGGATGCTAGTCTCCAGATCGAGGCGGTAAATCTCCTGCGCCGGGGCGGAGATGGCGAATGCGGTGCTTACGAGGACGATCAGTATGAATTTGGGTATTTGGTACATGGAGGGGAGTTTTAAGGTATCGGGTATCGGGTATCGGGTATCAGGTATTTAGTACTAAGTGAGCCTCGGAGCGCCCCTTCTCCCGTGAGCGCAGCGAGCGCGGGAGAGGGGGAAGGGGGAGAGGTGGATCATCGGGTTTTAATTAAGGTTCGGAGTATCAGAGGTGATGAGGCCATCGCGGATGAGGATGATGCGTTTGCAGCAGGCGGCAATTTCGCGCTCATGAGTAATTACAATGATCGTATTTCCTTCGGAGTGCAGTTGCTTAAATACCTCCATGATTTCCATGCTGCTGGTGGTATCGAGTGCTCCGGTGGGTTCATCGGCCAGTATCATGCCGGGATTATTCACCAGTGCCCTTGCAATGGCTACCCGTTGCCGCTGTCCGCCGGAAAGCTCCGATGGCCGGTGCTTCATGCGGTCGGCCAGGCCCACTTTCTCCAGCGCCTGCTTCGACATAGCCATGCGTTTAGCTTTGTCGATACCGGCGTACATCAGGGGTAATTCAACATTTTCGAGGGCAGACATTCTTTTTAACAGGTTGAATGATTGAAAAATGAATCCGATATGCTTGTTGCGGATATCTGAAAGTTCATCATCATTCAAACCGGTAACATCAGTATTATTAAATCGATAGACTCCGGAAGTGGGATTGTCGAGGCATCCCAGAATGTTCATCAGGGTTGATTTGCCGGAACCCGATGGACCCATGATGGCAACAAATTCATTCTTCTGCACCTGCAGATTAATTCCTCGAAGGGCTGCAACATCCAGGCTATCCATCTGGTAGTCCTTAACGAGGTTTTGAATATCTATCAGCATGATATGATGTCTTTTATCTATTTATTGAAGAATTATTCATGACGGATCGATTCGATCGGACGGAGATTTGCAGCCTGCTTGGCCGGCAGATATCCGAAAGTGATGCCCACAACTACAGAGAAGAAGAAGGCCATCAGGATACTATATAATGTAATCGTTGTCTGGACCTCCGTAGTCCAGGATATGACGAGGGAAAGGGTAATGCCCAGAAGAACTCCGATAATACCCCCTGCAACGCTTAGTACAACGGCTTCGGTAACAAACTGGTTCATAATGTGCTTTTTCTTTCCTCCGACGGCGCGCCGGATGCCGATTTCCTGCGTCCGTTCGAGCACAGAGGCAAGCATGATGTTCATGATGCCGATACCACCCACCACCAATGAGATGGCTGCAATGGATAGCAGCAATAGATTGTAAATCCGGGTCTCTTTCTCTTCCTGCTTCATGAGTTCATAGGGAACGATGATGCTAAAATCGTCGTTGTTGAAATGACGTCGGTTCAAAAGACTGCGAACTACGGCGGTTGCTGGCAGAAGCTGCTCGGAGTTGCCCAGCTTAACAGTTAGCTGCTTAACTTCACTGGTGAATGGATTGACTTTGGGGATTCGCTTGTTGAATGTGGAGAGTGGAATATAAATGTCGTTATTCAGATCGCGTGAGGCCAGTTCGCCAACAGTTTCGGTAAAAAGTGCTTTGGGTTGCATTACCCCGATCACCTCAAACCACTGGTCATCCACCTTCACACTCTTGCCAACCGGCTCGTCATAACTGAATAATTCCCGTGCGATACTTGCTCCGAGAACGCAAACTTTCAATTGTCTGTCGTACTGATCAGTAGTGAGGAAATCTCCTTTGGCTGTCCGGTAATTCAATATGGATACGATATTTGGGGTGACACCGATCACCGAAGCTTTTGCAGAACGATCGCCAACTTTTGCTTCCATCTTCGTCTCACTCTGAGGCGATACGCTGACCACACCGGGCACGACATCGGTAATAACTTTGGCATCCTCAATTGATAGTCCCTTGGAGAATTTCATTCGCACTGTCTGGAGTTCAGCATCGGTCATATCCTTATCGCGAATAATAATATTACTGACTCCAAGGTCCTGATATTTTGCAATTGCCTGTTTTTTCGTTCCCTCGCCGATAGAGATCATGGCAATAACGGAGGCGGTACCAAAGATTATTCCGAGAATCGTCAGAAACGACCGGAACTTATGGTCGATGAGACTCAGAATGGCCTTGGTTATATTGTCTTTTATCTGCTGCATGATTTAGCTGTTTTTTTTATTCAAGGCATTTTCGAATGGCTCCAACGCTTGTCCCGCTTCAACCCCACTAAATATCAAGGTATGATGGCTGTTGGCCGGACCTGCTTTTACTTCTGTTTTTCTGTTATCGCCGCCCTTTTTCAGGAAAACGTAACACTTACCGTCTTCTTTGAGCAGACAGCTGTTCGGAACGTACAATGCATTTTCAGTTTCCTTACATATATACTCGCAACTTACTGTCATGCCTGGTTTTAACCGTAGATCCGATTCCTCGATTTCGATCACCACCTTAAACACCTTTTCTTTATCCTGATCAACACAAACCTTTGCCAGGTCAGTGATTTTTCCATGGAATGCCAGTTCCGGCAAAGCATCCAGCCTGACTACCACTTTCAGGCCAACTGATACTTTGGTAATGTCTGTTTCATGAACGAAGGTTCTTACTTTCATGTGATTGATATCCGGGATTTTGGCGATCATCATACCGGTATACACGCGATCGCCTGCCTTAAGATACCTTTGCGGCCAATAATTCTGGCTGTACCCAGCCTGAAAAAGTCCATCTTTTGGACTGGTAATTGCCATTTGATGGAGCACTTCCTTTGCTCCGGCCAGTTCCTCCTCCACCTGTTTTTCCTTGATTTTCTGAATACGGAAATCATAATTGTCCATAACAGGCTTCTGAGCCAGCTGCCTTTTGATTTTATCCATGCTGATAGTAGCCTGCCTGTAGTCAAGGTCCTTTAGCTGGCGATTCTTTTCCGTATCAAACTTACTGCGCTCCAATTCCAGTTTTTTCAGGTCGAACATGGCTTGTTGGGTTCTGAGCTGGGCTTTAAGGTCCTGAATGTTGTTATCCATCTGTACCTGCAATTTTTTACTGGCTGCCCGCTCACTTTCCAGCTTCTCCTGGGTATTGATAATTATTTTTTCAATGGTTGATGGATCGACCCGGATCACCGTATCGCCTTCTTTTACCATTTTCCCGGTCTCGGCGATGGAGATTATCTTAAACTCATAGCCATATTCCCATCGGATACGGGGCATCATGATAGCCACTGAGCTGATTGCATCCAGGTCGCCGGTTTCCGCGAAGGATTGCCGGAAGGTCCCCTTCATGACCGTATATTCATCTGCCCCATGCTTGCAGGCTGAAAGTGTGAGAAGGATAGCAATAGCTAATAGAATCCGTTTTGGGTTCATAATCAGGATTTATTTGGTTTTGCCTTTTGTCTGTTCTTCCTGCTTATTCAGGAAAGGATCGGCCAGGGCGATCTCGTCCTTTTCTGTAAGTCCTTCTGATACAACAGCAAAATCAGTATTGATGGCCCCGACTTTTACATCTTTTCGTTTAAACCCGGAACCTGATTTAATGTAAACATATTCAATGCCTTGTGCCTTGAAAATGCCCTCAACCGGGATAAATAGTACATCCTTGATTTCGCGGATCCTGATATTGCAGCTTACTGTAAGCCCGGGGAGGAGGCTTTTATGGATGCCGTCTATTTTTATCTGGACCGGAAAAATCTTGATTTTCGAGTCGTCCTTATTTTGTGCGAGATTGGCGATTGTAGTGATTTCACCTACATAAGTTGAATCGGAATAAGCATCGGCTTTAATGGTAACCTTAAGGCCGGGAACTATCTTGGATATATCAACCTCATTAATTTTTACATCTGCCAGCATTTCAGACATGTCGGGAAGATCGATCAGTGATCCGCCGCCCGGCTGATCTCCGACCTTCAATTTTTGGCCTGTCATCCAGTTTTCCCTGATTATGGCAATACCGTTGGATGGGCTCACGAGAAACAATCCGCTTATTGATCGATTGGCTTCATCGAGAATTGCCCTGTTTTGGTTCATCGAAAGGTTTTTCTGCAAGAGCTCCTGTTGCTGAATCTTTTTCCGGTTTCCGATTTGTTCCTTAGCACGTTCGAGAGCAATATTTGCGGTTTCGAGTTTCAGGTTGATTTCCTTTCTTGTGATCTCCGATTCAAAGACTGCCTGATCGAAATTGATTTTAGAGATCTCCTGAGAAATTCGGGCAATCTCCAGATCTGCTTCCAGATCCTCGATCTCCGATTCCTGCGTTGCTTTCAGTTTATCATATTCTGCCTGAGCAATTTCGAGCTGTTGCTGCGAATTTATGATCGCTTTCTTATATTCAGATGGATCAAAAATAACCAGAGTGTCGCCCTGCTGAACCACCTTGCCGTCTTCCACAATACGTGATATTTTGAGCATACCATACCGGTAGGAAGTTTGCGGGGCGGATATGTTGATCGAGTTTACCGCCCTGACGGTCCCTTGTTCGGTGAGTTCTTCGGTAAAGGTGCCTTTCTTGACGATAGTTGTCTGAACTTCCTGAACTTTCTTGGCACTGCAGGCGGTCAGAATCATGAATGATAATAGGATCAGGTATTTATTCATGGGTGGTTTTTTTTGGCTTTTTGATGTATTTCTGGGGTGGTTCAGCCAGGGCAATGGTTTCCTTGCCTACTAAACCTTTGGTAATAATGGTTTGTGAGCTATTTGTCAATCCGGTTTCGACTTTTGCGGAAAAGAAATTCTCGCCATCTGCGACATAGACGACTTTCATGCTGTCCCGCTCGAATATGGCAATGGTAGGTACAACAACAGTATCTTTTACCTCGTTAATCAGTATGTTGCAACGGGCGCTGAGTCCGGGTGGCATTCGGGTGTGGCAACTATCTACGCCGACAATGATCTCATAGTATTTATATTGTACCTGTTCAGAGATATACTTTATTTTCGGGGCCATCGGTTTCATTTTCACTGTTCCAGTGGTCTGAAGTCCCTTGACAGCATCTACCATAATTGTAACTTTCTGGCCTTTTTCAATCCGTTTGTAATCGACCTCCGGAACCTCTGCTTTAATCTGCATTTCAGTGAGATCGGGAATGGCCATCAAGGGCACTTCTGAAAAAATCATGGCGGTACCCGGTTTCGGATATCCGCCAATTTCTATCGGTTCATCGGCAGGACCGAAGCTCACCATGATCCTTCCAGTTTGCTCCGAAGCCGAGAGAATGCCGCTTGATGGGGCGAGAATCACTAATTCTTTAGTTTTTCCCTGCATCATCTGGACCATATTTTCCGCTTGCATGATACGCGATTTGAGCTGCCGGATTTCGGTTTCGTCGATTGCTTTTTCTGAGAGGAATTTTTTTTGAAGCTTCCTTTCCTGCACATGAGCTTTCTCCAGCTCTAAAGCCATCAGCCTTTTTTTAATGGGGGGTGCAAAACGCATCTGTACAGAATCGAGTTGATTAATTGCCATACCCGCAAGGTTCTCTTTCACCCGGGCATCGAGCATTGCCTGATTAAGGGCATTATCCGCTTCAAGCTTGGTGTAATCGGCTTTAAGGGTTTCGAGATTCCTGACTTGCTCATCGAGCATCTGCATAGATTCGTCGGACTTCATGATGCAGATAGTATCACCCGGTTCCACCTGGCTGCCTTCGGGTTTTACCCAGTCCACGGTAATGCCGCCGTAGCTGTCCCTGGGTGGCATGATGGTTACAGAATTAACTGCCTTAATGGTTCCGGGAGCTTCGATGACCTCCCGATAGTCGGTCCGGCTCAGGTCCATCGTGACCATGGTAGTCTTATTTTGAGTGCAGGAAAACAGGAAGATGGATAGAAAAATGGCAGTTACGAAGAAATTCTTCATATCAAATCAAGATGAATCTGTTTACTTAAAGAGAGGATAGCTTTAAAGAAGAAGGCTTGCTGGCAGGCGTTTCAGGTATTGGTTAAATGATTTGGTTGGGAAAGAACAGAAGTTGAGACCGAATTTAAATATTCTTAATGGATCAGGTTTTTTTATTCGGCAAAAGGCCGAAACTTTTTTGTAAACGGGTTGAATTCAGGCAATATTGCAGGAATGTGCATATTTATTCAGTATAGTAGGGCAGAAGGCATAGGGCAGAAATTAGTATTAAGAATCAGGGAAAAAGTAAAGTACTTTGTAAACTGTGCCAAGAAATAGTGATGGATTACTGCAATTGTGTGATAAGCTACCTTTTTAGTAAAGTTAAGCCAGACTAATTCCATTAAGTAGAAGAATGATTATTTAGCAGGTTTGAATTAGAATTCGGTCCGTATCCGGCACTTTTAGAACTTATTTCTTTAGTCTTTATCCTGATTTCTGCCATCTGCCCTTTGCCCTCTGCCCTACTTTGCCACTAGAAACTCATCCATATTATCGGGAGTGATGATGCTGGTTTCGCAATCAGGATAAGCTTTGATGAATGTCTTTGGGAAACGAACTTTTGATGCAGGATTCCATTTGAATTCATATCCACGGATTTTACCATCAGATTCTTCAATGTAATCGATCTCCTGCTGTTCGTGTGTCCGCCAAAAATAGATATTGCACCATTTGCGGTTGTAATGATTATACTTCATGCGTTCACTAATCAGGAAATTTTCCCATAAAGCTCCAGCATCCTGACGCATTTCGGGTATTTGAAAATTTGAAATCAGGGCATTACGAATCCCATTATCAAAAAAATAGATTTTCTTGCTCATTTTGAGCTCATTCCGAAGATTTCTCGCAAAACTGGGAAGGCGGAAGATAACATAGACCTTCTCGAGTAGATTCAAATAATTTCCCACCGTTTTATGGTCCATGCCAATCAATTGACCAAGTTCATTATCTGAAACCTGGATACCGACCTGAAAAGCAAGAGCCTGTAATAATTTCAGGAGCTTGTCGGGATTTTTTATCTGGCCCCATTTCAGGATGTCCTTAAATAAATAGCTATCTGAAAGACCTTTAAGAACCTCTCTCTCATTCCCTTCAGAATTAACTACCTCCGGGTAATAGCCGTATACTAACCTGTGATTAATCAGACTCTTCTCCTTGATGTAACCATGATGACTGACCATTTCAGAAAAGGATAGCGGAAATAAATTGTATTCCCATTTACGGCCAGTCAGAGGTTCACTCACCTCCTCTGCCAATTCGAATGACGATGAACCTGTCGCTATTACCTGAATTTCCTTGAAGTGATCGGTGAGATATTTAATACGTATGCCGATGTCTTTAATTCGTTGCGCCTCATCCAAAACGATCAGCCTGTTACCGGCAAACAGAGCCTTGAACCGGTCGGGAGAACCCGCTTCAAACAAGGCTTTAACTTCAGGAATGTCAGCATCGAGCCATAAAGTATCAGGTATACCTGAGATTATCTCATGCAGGAGCGTTGTCTTTCCTGTTTGTCTGGCACCCATCAGGATGATAGCTTTACCAGAGAATAGCTTTTGGCGAAGGATCGGAGATAGGTCTCTTTCAATCATTTTACCTAAAATTAGGAATATGATCCCAAAATTAGGTAAAATACTGGGAATGTAATCCCGAAATTTGATTTATTTTAATTCCAAACCCTGGTTAAAACCGGGGCCTATTAATAACAGCGCCTTGAGCCTTTGCTATCTGTCTAAATGGGAGGAGGCACGGCTCCTCCCCTACAAATACTTACTTTTTCACGAACCTCTGCGTAGCAACCACGCCAGCCCCATTTATGGTTCGCAGGAGGTACACCCCTGCGGCCAAATCGCTCACATTAATATCGGAAGCCCGAGAATTGATGGCGACTCTTTTAACCTGTTTGCCATGAATATCGAACAGGATAATTTCTTCGATAAGATAATTGGAACTGATAGTTAGATGATCAGTTACCGGGTTGGGAAAGATATGGATATCAGTCTCGGATGTTTCAGCCTGGTCCACTGAGGTGAGCGGACTTTTCATGAACCGGATGCTTTCGATCCAGAGGCTGTCGGTTTTGTTGGCAATGCCGAAAGCTCCAGAGTTAACATAAGTGATCAGTTTCATGATGCGCGTGGAATCAACCTTTTGACCAACGACAGGCGAGGAGGATATCCACCGTCCGGTGTAATTATTCTGATAGTTATGATAGCGGCCATCGGCAGTGATAGTCGGCCTGAAAACCGGTGTGGCATTGGTTTCTACACCATTGACATCTGCAAAATCGAACCGGAGGGACACAGAATGGCTCAGGTTGCTGGTTTTCAGATTTATGGCGCAGTAAGGATGGTTTTTCAGGTTTACGGGTCGCGGAAGGGTGATTTCAAATTTTGGCCAGGTGGAAGGATTTACAATATGGTAAATGACCTTAAGGCTCTCATTTGATTCGGAAAATTCATAGGTATTGCCATCGGTAGTAATTCCCGCGATATCTGTGGTGTTGCCATCGGTAAGGTTGCCAAACCAGAAAGTATTTTCAGCAGGCAGAATTGCTTTTTTGACCGGATAAACGGCTGAGAAAACGCTGCTGCCCAAAGTCACTTTGCACGAGACATCGCCTTCAGAATCTCCCCATGTGACTTTTATCTCTGATGTGCCTGCGCCTGAAGTAATCCGGGCATCGGCCGGAACCTGCCATTCGTAGGAACCTCCCGAAAAGCTGGTAGACTGGTATGTCGCTGACTGATCTGTTTCGAGGTAGGCGGGTCCGGTGATTTTCATGTCGGCCGATTGGTAAACACGGATATAATCAATCTCCATTCGTTTGGGGAATATAGTTTGATCAACCCCCTGAACTCCTCCCCAGTTGCCGCCTACAGCAACGTTGAGAACGAAATGGAACCGCTTGTCGAAAGGCCACGTTTCCCAGGTTCCCTGATTGTTGAAAGTAAAATATTTCGTGCCATCGATAAAGAAATCTATTTTATCGGCGGTCCATTCAATGGCATAAACATGGAAGGCAGTTTCCCAGTCGGAGCCGGTTACTGAGCTCCCCTTCTGGGTGCCGATGGATCCATTATAGGCCTTTGTATGTATGGTGCCGTAGATCTTTGATGGTTCATATCCCACATGTTCCATGATATCGATTTCACCGCTGGCTGGCCAGTTGCCGTAGATCCAGTCGCTCGGCAGCATCCAGATTGCCGGCCACATACCTTTTCCGCCTGGCACTCTGGCACGTATTTCGAACCGGCCATAAAGCCAGTCGCCTTTACCATCGGAAATCAGCCTTGCCGAGGTATATTCCCGGCCACCCATGCTCTCTTTAAGCGCTTCAATGATCAGAATGCCGTCTTCCACCCTGGCATTATGGGAATCGTTCAGGGTATAATACTGAAGCTCATTATTTCCCCAGCCGCCACCTCCAACTTCACAGGTCCATTTTGTTGCAGCCGGCAACCCGGTATAATCGAATTCGTCCGACCAAACCAGTGCATTGAACTGGGCGTATCCGGCGGATATCCGTATAAAAAAAATAGCCAAAAAGAGGATGACGCCTCTTAAGATGCCTTGTGATGAGGACATTGTAAAGATTTACTTGTAAAAGTAACGGATTTACTGATAGACTCTAACGTAATCAACAATCATTTCCTGTGGAAAAGCTGTGGCATCAACACCTTGCACTGCCCCCCAGTTGCCTCCAACGGCGACATTCAGCAGCAGGTGAAACTTCTGATCGAAGGGCCACACCTTATAATCACCGGCTTCCTTTTTAAAAGTGAAAAACAAGGTATCATCGACAAAGACGGAGACCGTCTGAGCATCCCATTCGAGAGCATACACATGAAAGCGTTTGTGAAGGTTGCTCAGATGAAATCCTTTGGTGCGCTGGGTGCGGATCACGTGATTGTAACTTTCGGTGTGGACGGATGCAAAAATCGAGTCAGGCATATATCCAACATGCTCCATGATATCGATTTCCCCCGATTTTGGCCAGCCGCCATAAGTCCAGTCGGTGGGCAGCATCCAGATAGCAGGCCAAATCCCACGTGCTCCCGGCAATTTTGCACGGACCTCAATCCGGCCGTAAAGCCAATCGCCTTTTCCTTTAGTGACCAATCGGGCCGAGCTATATTGCTTATCGCTGATTGATTCTGTTATAGCCTTAATATGAAGCATTCCATCTTCGACAACCGCATTTTCGATCTTTTTAGCGGTATAGTATTGCCATTCATTATTGCCCCATCCAGAAGCATTTCCGTTGGTATCAAAACTCCATTTTGAATCATCAGGCAACCCGGGCTTATC
>CAIXHD010000569.1 GCA_903919065.1 uncultured Bacteroidota bacterium | reverse complement strand
GGCACCAGCTGGGTCTTTGCCCGCAAACACTGGGCAGAAGCGAATTCATCTTTATAAACATTTGTGGCAATTTGTGCAACCATTTGTGACATTTGTGGATAAAAAAGAGAATGTTTTAATTCGTTTCTTTCGCGAATCAAACCCAAATAAGTGGATTGACAGTCTGTTCGTGTTATACTTGTACTGGGTCGCTTTCGAATGGACCTTTGTCTCCCGGATACCCAGTTATGCCCTCATTCAGACCATCCGCAACGGTCTTGACATTGTTCCGTTAGCCCTGTTCTTCCTGAGCGTTGTTATCCTGAATCCGAAATTCAGAAGTACGGACCTGAAAATTCTCATCGGATTCCTGATCATAATTATACTTTCTGCCTTGTCGATCTTTCTCGAAGGACGCAGTCCGGGATTGGTAAGATTCTACATTGGTGTTACAGTCAGGTTTGTTCCATTTCTTTTTTTGGTACGGTTAACCTCGCCTGATTTTTCGGCCAGGCTTTTCAGGAATGTAAAAATTGTTTACTCGTTGCTGGCCGGTTTGGCTTTGCTCAATTTAATCGGGAAAGAATGGTTCATCAATACTTTTCTGCCCAATCCCGATATTTTTACCGATACATTACCTACGGCCTACAATGATCCGGGCATAAGCGCCAGCTTTAAAAACACGGTTGAATTCTCCTTCTTTTTTGTCGCACTTACAGTCGTTTACCTATACAATGAGTCCGACCGCCGCACCCGTCTTCTCGTCTCTATCGTCTCTCTTGTCTTAATTGTCTTATCCTTCTCCATTGCATCCATACTGGCACTTCTTCTTGTCTTTTTTATTCGCAGTACTCGCAAGCTCCTCATGGCTTGTCTTTTGTCTTCTGTCTTGATTATCGCGGTCTGGTCATTCAACGACCTCTTCTTGCAGCTCCTGGGGATGGATTTCAAATATTGGATCGAGATCTCATCGGAATTCAACCGGCTTGGTTATTTAACCAAGGTTTTTCCCGAGTTTCTGCATGGCAGTCTGAAGGACCTGTTTCTGGGGATGGGTTTTGATGGTGGTATCATTAACATGAAGTTAGCCGCCTACAAAAACACTCCCTGGGTGATGATTAACAACGAAAATAATTTCACCTATCTGAAGGATGTTTATTGGCTCTCCATACTCCTTTCACAGGGATTGATTTCCCTGGTAGCTACATTTTACATTGTAATAAAGGTTTGGGCCGAAGCTCGAAGCACCGGAACTGAAAACGCTTTTCAGATGGTAAAGGTTTTCATTTTGCTTGCACTTTTTTTGGGAATGTTTAACCAGATTTTGGAAATGAAGGGATTTACCTATTTCTTCTGGTTAATGGCGGGAATGGCGATGTATAAACCGGAGCCCCGGACAGCGGTGGCAATGGCATGAATCGTTCGCGAAGGACTGCTTTTCTGATACTGTCGTGCGATGCTTATTCGGGACTGTGGGATGCCCATTTCCGCTGCCTGAATAAATATTGGGCAGATTGCCCTTTTCCGAAGTATATCCTCACGAATAATAAGGATTTCGACCGGCCCGGCATACAAACCATAAAAGTCGGGGAAGATGTTACCTGGTCTGCCAACCTACTTAAAGCGCTTCAACTGTTAAAGCAGGAATATAATTATGTGCTGGTAACCTTTGACGACCTTTTTTTAGTGGAGAAGGTTAATAGCCGAAGACTTGACACTGTACTGGATTCTTTTCACAGTTTGGATGGCCAGTTTCTTCAGTTGATTAAATGGTACAACCGTCCGCGCAAAGTGAATGACCATCTCGGGCTGGTGGAAAAGCATTCACTTTACCGGCCAAACTGCGTTTTTACCCTCTGGAACATCAGTGTGCTGGAAGGTTTGCTGATGCCTGAAGAAAATGCCTGGGAATTTGAGAAAAAAGGTTCGGCTCGCAGCGACAATTATGAGGGATTCTATGTGGTTTTGAAAACGGTTTTTAATTACCGTAATACGGTTATCACAGGCAGAATAGTACCCAAGGATGCACGATTATTCGGTCTGGTGAACAGCGGTAAATTGAAAGTTATGACTTTGCGGGAAAGCATACATTTCCGGCTTCGATATTGGGCATTTAGCTTGTTTTTAGTGTTAATTCCGCATAAGTGGCAAATATCTGCTGCAGCCATTAAAAACCATGTACTGGGACGATCAGTATGAATCGATTGAAAATCCTGATTTCTGCACATGAGCTGTCGCCCGGTCAGGGATCGGAATGTGCAGTTGGCTGGAATCTGGTCACCCGGATAGCGCGGTATCACGATGTAACCGTTTTACATGCCTTGGGCAGCCAGTTTGTGCCTGAAGCCTATAAACAGGCAATAGACGCCTGGATTTCGGCGAATGGCAACCCAAACAACATCAGATTTATTGCAGTGCCACAACCACGTGCAACGCTTTTATTGGCTAAATTGAACAGGCAGGTAACGAGAAATATTTCCAGTATTGGTTTGCCCGTTATCTATTTCATGGGATACCGTTTATGGCAAAAGGAAGCATACCGGACCGCTGAAAAATTGGTTAAGGAAAACAGTTTTCAGATTGTTCATCAATTGACATCGGTTACTTTTAAAGAGCCCGGGTATATGTGGAAATTGCCCGTACCGTTTGTTTGGGGACCCACCGGAGGTAATTCAGCCCTTCCGGTGCGCTTTTTTCCCCATTTAGGATTTCGTACAGGTTTATACGAATTTTTACGCATTATAGCCACGCGATTTTCAATAGAATTCGGAACCAGAATCAACAAGGCCATCCGGAAAAGCTCCATGATCTACGCGTTCTCAGCAAATGACGAAAGAAAGTTTAGGAGCAGAGGAGCAGAGGAGGTTAGGGTGATGCTCGACACGGGTTGCGACATCGACGAAGGTTTCGGTTTTGGGGTTCCGGGTTTCGTGTTTCGTGTTTCGAGTTCCGATTTTAAGGATAAAGGTTCAAAGCTAAAGGTCTTATGGTGTGGACAATTGATCAAGAGGAAAGCATTGGAAATATTATTAAAGGCTGTGGCAGGAGATCCGTTCCTAAGAGAAAACGTTGAAATCACCATTATCGGCGATGGCCCATTGCGCAAGCACTATGAAAAACTAGCACATTCTCTTTTTTTTCTTCCTGATACCCGATACCCGATACCTGATACCCGACCGAAGGTCACCTTCACCGGCCTTCTCCCGCGAGAACAAGTTTTCAATTACATGAAAACTTCGGACGTGTTAGTTCACACCAGCTACCGCGAAGCTGCCTCCACCGTGATACCCGAAGCACTCTCCTTCGGGCTTCCCGTAATATGCCACGATATCAGCGGAATGTCCATTGCCATCACCGACGAATGCGGCATCAAAGTTCCGCTCAAATCATACGACGAGAGTATTATCGGCTTCCGCAGCGCCTTGAAGCCTGTTGTTCAAAATTCAAAATTGGTAATTGGCCTTCGTAATGGCGCCCTCCACCGCGCCACGGAACTCTCCTGGGACTCCATGGCCGAGCAGATAGCCTCCGATTATAACAAGATAGTCGAAGCTAAATGAGGGTATTACTAATCAATCGCTACGACTTTATGGATGGTGGTGCCGACCGAGTCTTCCTGAATACATACGACCTTCTTACCCAGTCAGCCCCCTCTTACCCCTCCCTTCCTAAGGGAGGGGCAGGGGAGGGTACTTTTGGGGATGAGGTGGATCTGCAGGTTGATAAGTTTACGGGTAAGGATGCCGGGATATCTCATGTCAACCCACGGTCTTTATCCGTATGGGCCAAACTTAATCTTGTCAGAGACTATTTATACAATCGAAAGGTAGCCGCGGCCCTGGACCAGAAGATCCGTGACTTTCGCCCCGATGTTGCCCATGTTCATTTGATTTTTGGGACGTTATCCGTCTCGGTACTGCGTGTTCTGAAAAGACATAAAGTGCCGGTGGTAATGACATTGCACGATTACCGGCTGATTTGTCCGGCCAATGCATTCCTTGATCGGAATGGGTCGGTATGTGAAAAGTGCAAAAGCGGGCGATATTACAATTGTTTGGTTAACCGTTGTTCCGGTGGGAACCTCTTTTACAGTTTCATGGTCATGCTCGAAGGGTATTTGCGGAAATATGTATACCGACCGCTGAGCCTGGTTGATCATTTTATTTTTGTGAGTGAATTCGCCCGCAAAAAGCACCTCGAATACGATTCCAGGTATGCTAAAAAATCAAGCCATCTGTATAATATGGCCAACCCCGTAGAAACATCAGTCCCTTCACGCGGCAACTACTTTCTCTATTTCGGCCGCCTCTCCCGCGAAAAAGGATTGCTAACCCTAATTGAAGCAGCGAAAAGAACCGGAATCACCTTGAAAATTGCTGGTTCTGGACCACAAGAGTCCGAATTACGCTCCCTCTTACCCCAAACCCCAAACCCCATACCCCATACCATTTCTTTCGTGGGTTTCGTCTCCGGCCCCGCGCTGAAAGACCTGATAGCGGGTAGCTCCTTCGTCCTCGTCCCGTCGGAATGGTACGAAAACAATCCCATGGCCGTGGTGGAAGCATTTACGTTGGGTAAGCCGGTTATTGGCTCCTGTATTGGAGGGATTCCTGAGTTGTTGGCTCCCGAAACCGGATTTTTATTTGAGCCCAGAAATGTTGAATCCCTGGTGGAGGCCCTAAAAAGGGCAATGAATATTAGTGATAAGGATTACCTGACCATGGCGAACGCCTGTCGCGATTTTGCGGTGCAAAATTTCGACCGGAAGGTACACCTTGATCGATTGGTGGAAATTTATCACCAAGTGTGTGAAAGAGCATGAGACGACTATTAAACCGCATCATTCATAAACTGGGTCGCGCAAATTACGAAATCGACCCATCCATCTCGTCTTCCAGTCTCTTTGTCCTATTAGTCTCCAAGTCTTTTCAGCTAATGAGAGGACTCCTGCTGAAGATCACCCTTAAGAAGTCGTCAGGTTTGCTCTTCAAAGGCCGGCACTGCCGTATCTCCCACAGGAACCAGATCTCCGTAGGACGAACACTGATGCTCGGCGACTACGTGGAGATCAATGCATTATCAAAACATGGAGTTAAGATCGGAGACAATGTATCGATTCAAAAAAATACAATTATCGAATGCACCGGTGTTATCCGCGATTTGGGCGAGGGTCTCGTGATCGGAAATAATACAGGCATTGCGCAGGGCGCATTTATTCAGGTGAGAGGGAAAGTGGTGATTGGCAATGATGTCATTTTTGGTCCCAATGTTTCCATCTTTTCCGAGACGCATAATTTCGACGATCCAACTATTCCCATTCACCTGCAAGGCGAAACCCGCAAGGGCGTTACCATAGAAGACGGTGCCTGGATCGGCACCCGGGCCGTAATTCTTGATGGCGTAACCGTTGGCCGCAACAGCATCGTTGCCGCCGGTGCTGTAGTAACTAAAGACGTTCCGGATTATGCGATTGTCGGAGGAGTGCCAGCCAAAGTGCTCAAGCAGAGGCAAGTGTTCTAAGATGTACCCACCCCTAACCCCTCCCTGAAACCAGGGAGGGGAATTGAGCTTCTGCTTGGTTGAGTAAAAAGGAAGCAAAAAAGCAGACTCCCTCCCTTTTTTAGGGAGGGCAGGGGTGGGTACAACAAACAATCCGGACCAAGCTACCGGCTGACACTTAAAGTCTTTAGATAATTCTCCGGAGTCATTATCCCAAGAGAGCTATTTGAAAAGTCTTTGATATTTCTTGACACAATTACGTCAATCTGGCCATTTAATTCAGCTGAATAATTTTGCAATGCGTCTTCAAAATCCTTGAAACTCGAGTTCAAAGCTTTTATGATTACACCTTTGTCGGTTGTTAATACTTCTGTTATAGTCACTAATTGCATTAGCTTTTCAATAACTTTCTCATGGGTAGATGTTTGCCGCAACAAGTAGTAAACATTGCTGATTATCACAGAGGTGATAAAACCCTTAATTTCTCTTGATTCACACAAAGACAAAACTTTGGCAGCATTATCTGAGAAAGGTTTTCTATCAAAAAAGAAATCTAAAATTACATCGGTATCGATAAGAATTCTTTTCATTTTTTTATAAGTATTTTTCTTTAAGCCTCTTTGCTAATTCCTTTTTGATGTCGAAGTTTTTAGGAGCAGTAAATGATCCTTGTAGTGATTTAACAATTGGTGTTAGTTCAATACTCTCTGGGTCGTCTTCTTTAGTGATGACTTTGAGATAATTCTCAATAATGTAAGATAAGCTGCGACCTTTGTTTTTGGCATATTTTTTTGCCTTTTCGATAATCGTTGGCTCAATCGTCAATGTCAGCTTGGTATTCATAGCACTATTAATTTTGATAAGATATTATACGTGCAAATGTATAAACAAAAACACGTTACGTGCAAATAATTTTTTTACTACACGTGTATTTCTGAAACTTTGAAACAACGAGCCCTCTAACCTACACCCGATACCCGATACCATTTGTTCTTGTCTGTTTACCTTTTCGTTGACATCTTTATTCTGTTAGGATATATGTCGTAGCTTTGTATATAAATTTTTCGATATGGAAGCAATTGTTATAGAGGTTAAAAACGAGGCAGATATTAAATTTTGGCTCGGTCTGGCAAAGAAAAAGGGAACCAGGGCGAAATCGATTAATACCGAAGAACTTGATGATGAAAAGCTTGCTTCATTGATTGAAAAAGGAATGAAAACTAAATCAGTCAGCCGTAAAACTATTATGGAGTTGTTAGGCCAGAAAAATGAAGACTGAATTTAAAGCTTCCTTCCTAAAAGCTATCAAGAAAATTGAAGATCAAACTGCATTCTTTGTTGAAATAGAACATCGGAGTAATATCTATCGGATCTTCCCTAAATAGAAGGATTATTGTTCTAAGTCGTACCCACCCCTAACCCCTCCCTGAAACCAGGGAGGGGAATTGTGCTTCTGCCTGGTTGTGTAGAAAGGAAGCAACAAAGCAGACTCCCTCCCTTTTTTAGGGAGGGCAGGGGTGGGTACAACAATCCAGACTTCTGAAACAACGAGCCCTCTAACCTACACCCGATACCCGATACCCGACACCTCATACCCTATACCCCATACCTTTTGTACAAAATGAACCATACTCACATATTATGAAGAAGATCTACATCGCCGGTTGCGGCGGTATGCTCGGAGAAGCTTTTTACGAAGGTTTCCGAAAGGACTATGAGCTGAAATGTACCGATATCGATGTGAACAGCTCCTGGTTGACCTACCTTGATTTTCGCGATTTTGAAGCCTACCGGAAAGATGTGATCGACTTTCAGCCCGACTACCTGTTTCACCTTGGCGCCTATACCGATCTGGAATTCTGCGAGCAGAATGTAGATGAAACCTACCGCACCAATACCATGTCGGTTGAGAATGCGGTATATATTGCCAACGAACTGAATATTCCCATTTTATATATAAGTACAGCCGGTATTTTCGATGGACAGCAAGAGGTTTATGACGACTGGGATGTGCCGAATCCAATGGGAATATATGCGCGATCGAAATATATGGGGGAACGTTTTGTGGTGGAAAATGCCATACGTTATCTGGTATGCCGGGCAGGGTGGATGATGGGTGGCGGACCCAAAAAGGATAAAAAATTCATTGGTAAGCTCATGCGCCAGATTGAGGATGGGGTAACCGAAATGTTTGTGGTAAACGATAAAAATGGCACCCCCACTTTTACGCATGATTTTGCCAAAAGCGTTAAGGTTCTTCTTCAAAATGAATACTGGGGATTGTATAACATGGCTTGCGAAGGATTAACCAGCCGGCTGGAAGTAGCCGAGGTCATGCTGAATTTGCTGCATTTGGAAAACACAATCAAATTGTCGCCGGTAACCTCCGACTATTATAAGGCCACTTACTTCGCCTCGCGGCCGCCCAGTGAGCGACTCGAGAACCGGAAATTAAGAATTCGTGGCTTGAATGGCATGCGCGACTGGCAAGTGGCACTCGCGGATTACCTGGATAATTATTATAAAAATTTTTGATGACCAAAACAATTGCCATCATTGGTTCTCATGGCCTCTATGCCAATTATGGCGGGTGGGATGAATTGGTAAATAATCTGGCAGAACGGAAGCCGGAAGATACTCATTATATTGTTTTTAACTCTGCTGATGCACCTCCACATAAGCAGATACCTGAGGGAATAACAGTGAGGCAACTAAAGTTGCGAGCCGACGGTTATCAGGGGATTCTGTATGATTTTTGGTCGATATTCGAGAGTTATTGGAAAGTGGATGCCATCTTACTCCTTGGAGTACAGGGGATTCCGATCGTCCCGTTTCTTCGGTTGTTTAAAAAAGTCAGGATTGTATCGAATGTTGGTGGTATTGAGTGGCTCCGTCCCAAATTTGGCTTTTTACAAAAGCAGTATCTGAAATGGTGCTTTAACCTGAGCATGGTTTATTCCAGCATAGTGATTCTTGATAACTCGTACCATCTTGATTTCGTTCCCAAAAAGATTAAAGCCAAAGTTAAGGTTTTGCCTTATGGAGGCGAGATTGATACCAGTCTGGAGATTACGGAAGAATTGGAGCAGAAATACCCGTTTATCCGGTCAGACTATTTCCTCTCGGTTAGCCGTGCCCTGGAAGATAACCAGATTGCACCTCTTTGCGAAAGCTTTGTGAATTCCAAATATATGCTCGTGCTGATTTCTAATTTATCTACTAGCCAGTACGGAAAACAAATTCTTCAGGATTACGGCAATTTACCGAATATTGTTCTGATAGACGGATTATACATCAAACCCGAGCTCGACCTGGTTCGCCGGCATTGTAAAGCGTATATTCACACCCACACTTTATGTGGCACTGCGCCATCGCTGGTGGAGATGATGATTGCACAGCGGCCGCTAATTTCAATCGACAATCCACAGAATCGGTTTACACTACAGGGGGAGGGATATTTATTCACTTCATTCCCGCAGGTTCACCAATTGCTGAACAGGGGAGAGGACTTAAGCCGGTATATTGCCTCACGCGAAGTGTGCGACCGGTACAGTTGGCAAAGAGTTGTAAAAGAGTATGAATCCTGCTTCAATCCGCTGAACATACAATGAGTTATATTGCTTTTATTTCCACTTTTCCAAAAGAGTCGAACATGCGCGACGGTTATTTCCGGCGCGTGCATTATGTTGATCAGGCTTTTCAGGAAAGTGAAAGGATTCATTTAGACATCCGTTTCGGAAAGAATTTCCGAAAAAGGACGGTATTACGCGAACCCAACATGAAGGTAATGCACCTGAATGCCATTCTTCATTTTTTCCTGATCGGATTGGTACTCCGCAAATCAGGCATCATTTACATACATTCCATTGCCAAAATCCCCAGCATCCTCATCCACCTGATCCTTTTAAAAACCCGTGTTCCCTTTGCCCTCGATTTGCACGGGGTAATGATAGAAGAACAACAACTGGCTGGCAACCCTTTAAAAGCTTGGTTCTATACATATATTGAAAGATTTTGCTTCAGAAACAGCAGCCTCAATGTTTACGTTTCAGAAGTTATGCAATCGCATTTTCGAACCAAATACTCATCTTATATTGGAGAAGAATGCATCTTCGCCACCAACTCCCAACCTGCAACCTGTAACCCGCAACCTGCAACCTCCAACCTGCAACCTGCAACCCGCAATACTGACGAAGTCATCATCCTATACTCCGGCAATTGTCAGCCGTGGCAAAATATCGACCTCATGCTCGAAACCATGCAGAGGCTGACGGCTCCGAATATCAGGTTCATTATCCTTAGCGGACAGAAGAAACATTTTGAGCATCTGATCCGGCATAAAAACTTTCCTGCCGGCAAGGTGGAGGTGATCTCGGTGAAACCGGAAGAGTTGGAATCGTATTATGAAAAGGCGCACTACGGATTTATTTTACGCGATGATATACTGGTTAACCGGGTGGCTAATCCCACAAAACTGGCTGAATACCTGCAGTTTGGGATTATCCCCATAGTAAAACTGGTGGATATTGGCGACTATGCACGGTTTGGATATGAATATCTTTCTATTGACGAATTAACCAATGACCTGATTCCACGGAAAAGTCAGAAGAACCGCGATATTTATTCAGCCATCAGCGGGCAGTATGGAAGCAGGCCACTAAAGGAGGCGATTATCCGGATTCAAAACCGGTACATCACTCCCAGCAAGGCCTGAGCAGAATATACGTCCTTGCCGTGATCCCAGAAACTTCGGCCGTCGGTTGGATTATAACGGAACTGATAATTAAATGAAATTATCGCATCCAATTTAAGGGTGACCACCAGATTTTTGTAATCCCAGGCTCCAACCAGCGAAGTAATGTAATCGGCCCAAATATTCCGGAAATCCAGGCCGGTGAGCTTGTGCAGGTCATTGTTATGTAGATATCGTTCCATCTGGATTCCTATAACTTTTAATCCATGGACCCAGCTGACATTAAGGGTTTGCAGGTTGCTTCCGGGGCCGATACCTGCACCCAGCATCTGACCCTGGTTAGTATAACCTTGGGTTACCTGATAGTGCACATAAAATGGAGACGGTGCACTTCCCTCGCGTTCGCTTACAACTGACTCCAGATGGGTAAATTCGACATTTACCTGGATAAACTGATCAGTCGCTCTCTTAAGCGGCACCATTTTCCTCATTCCAACAAGGAATGCCGCTGTATGGTTGGGATCGAGGTACAGATCGCGCAGGTCGGCCGCATGATCGCCCCTGGCATACTCGGCATATAATTCAGCGTTTTGCTTAAGCCATAACCAGCGGACAAAAAGGGAGGCCAGCTGGTCCCTTCCTAATAACTCTTCATCCATATCTGTAATCACCTTCTTACGCATAGGAAGGATTACCGGTAAATAGCTGCTCAACTCTTTTCCCAGATTGATGTTATACGTCTGAAATGCCCGGGTGGCCCCCAGAAACAGACCCGGAACCCATTTAGGCTGATAACTCAGCACAATCCCGTTAAAGTAGCGCCAATAATCGGGTCTGGGAGCAAACCATGGAGCTATGGGATTATTTGGGTCCTTTGCAGG
>CAIXHD010000568.1 GCA_903919065.1 uncultured Bacteroidota bacterium | reverse complement strand
TTCTGTTAACCTGTAGCTGTCGTAATCAGCTAATCCATAATAATATTTGTTATCATCCGGCTTATCCTCACCACAATCGAGGAGCACAAAATGCACGGGACCCTGATCGAATGAACCATAGTAATGATCATTTGGAAAATCAAGGTAATCCTTCAGTTTTCTTGCCATGATCCCGCGGGTTTCATGGTTTCCCCGATTGAAAACGAAAGGCACCTGCGATGCAAAATACCTGACACTGGTATCGATAATAGGACCAAGCAACTGGGATTCCATTTCGAAATTATCGACAATATCCCCGTTAAAAATAACCAGATCCTGTTCAGCTGCCTTTCCTGATATTAGAAGTTTTGCCAATTCACCTCCATTGGTATGGATATCATTTACTACCATAAATCGGGTACTTTCCTTGTCAGGATTCCGAGTAATAAAACTGAACACTTTTCCCTTAACAGTGTCACCAAAATAAACCTGATAGGGTCGCAACTTCATCAGTTCAACAGAATGAATCCGGTATGAATATGTTAACCCGGATTTCAGTCCGCTAATTCTGACCTTATGCAGGGTCCCCCCGGCGTCGATTAATCCATCGGTGGAATTACGGACCAGAGAATCGTTCAGCGGTTTTTTGCGTACCATCCAAATACCCGGAACAGCCGGAAGGTTAGTTGTCCAGCAAACTGTGACTCCATCCTGTGTAAGGTTCTGTAACCATGGGCCATGAGTAATGCGCAGGGATTCCGTACTCTGGCCAAATAAACCAATAGCCGCAAAAAGAAAGAATATCAGCAATATATTTATTCTCATCATCACTGTTTTTATCTGTCGAAAATACAGAAATTAGTTGCTGAATAATCTGCCAGGAAATACATACCCGATAAAATGAATCAAGCCAGCTTTCGAACCTACATCCCCCTTCTTTTGGTCTTGTTCCTATCGGGCTTGCCGACTGTTATACAGGCTCAGGTGCCATTTCCTGAGTCCGGACCGGTTTTCCGCGACGATTTATTACCCAGAATTCACCTGTACCTGCCAAAAGATTCGCTGGATAAAATGTACCTGAATCCCATGTCAGACGCAGAAACTCCGATCCGTTTCATTTTTGAGAGTGGCGATATAAAGGATACCCTGGAAAATGTAGGACTGCGCTTCCGCGGCAACACGTCAAGGATGTCGGCAAAAAAATCATTCAGCTTGTCTTTCAACACATTCATAACCAAAGGATCCTTCTATGGTCTAGAAAAAATGGACCTCAACGGAGAACATAATGATCCGTCGGTCATCCGTTCAAAATTATCCTGGGACCTTTACCGATCCATCGGAATTCCAGCACCCCGCGCCAACCATATCCTGCTATATATAAATGATGTTTTCTGGGGCGTGTACATAAACGTTGAGCAGGTAGATGAAGAATTTGCGAAATTACGTTTTGGAAATAAAAAGGGGAACCTCTATAAATGCCTTTACCCGGCCGATCTGACCTACCGAAGTAAAAACCCCGGCGATTACAAATATATGTCGGGCACCCGCCGGGTTTATGAGTTAAAAACCAATGAAACGGCTGATGACTATACTGATCTGTCGGAGTTTATCGATATTCTGAACAACACACCATTAAGCAGTTTGCCAACTGAATTGGAGA
The DNA here is from genome assembly GCA_903919065.1 of uncultured Bacteroidota bacterium. Taxonomy (GTDB): domain Bacteria; phylum Bacteroidota; class Bacteroidia; order Bacteroidales; family UBA12481; genus UBA12481. Next base: position 606 of record CAIXHD010000568.1, on the reverse strand, counting down.
AGGTGTTGAATGTGGAGACCCTGCTCAAGGTCATGGTATCAGACGTCTTTGTTGGCAATTGGGACGGACCTTTTTACAATAAGAACAATTTCTATCTGTATAAAAACACTGCGACTGCCAAATTTGAGCTGATCCCCTATGATGTTGACAATACCTTCGGAATAGATTGGTTCAACATCGATTGGGCTTCCAGGTCGGTTTACCAGTGGGCTCCACAGTCGGAACCAAGACCGTTATACTCTCGCATTCTTGCCATACCTGCTTACCGGAAAGAGTACACCAGGCTTTTTCATGCATTTCTGAATTCGCTGGATGACGGACACCTGATCAGCAAGATTGGCACACTCAAAGATATGTATGGACCCTATATTGCCACCGATCCATATTACCGCCGTGATTATGGCTGGACCACCGGAGACTTTCAGACCTCCTTCAACAACCGGCTGACAGCCTCGCATGTAAAGGTAGGGCTGATACCCTATATACAAACAAGGACCAGCATTGCTCGCTCCCAGCTGGATGCTTTGACATGGATAGAAGATCCGGCAGCAGAAGCTCTTATTCAGGTTTACCCGAATCCGGTTTCAGATTACCTGGTCATTGAAC
>CAIXHD010000567.1 GCA_903919065.1 uncultured Bacteroidota bacterium | reverse complement strand
CCGGAATGGAAAAAAGGAATCGACGAGGAAACGGTTGATGCCATTCGTGATAAACTATTCTTGCCCTGGAAAGACGAGAATACCGGCTGGGTTACATTTTTAGTGATGCCAAACCAGGACCAGGGCGGCGGAGGGGCTGCAAGAAACCTTGAAAAAAGATTAGGTTCAGCAATAATCGCCGGTAATGGCATCGGGAAAATGCTGCATGAGATTGCCCACACCTGCATGAGTATCGGAGATGAATATACCGCCGGTGCAACCGGAATGGATGCTATGCCAACCTATAATGTGGAAACGGAAGTCAGCCGCGATAAAATCAAGTGGAGGAAATGGATCGATCCCGATACACCGCTTCCAACTCCCTATACCGCTGAATATCGAAATAAAATAGGGGCATTCGAGGGCGCTCAGTATCATTTGGCCAATTATTACAGATCAACGGCACAAGGATGTATTATGGGGGCAGGGGTATTTGACAATACCGAAAAAATGTGCCCCATCTGCGAACAACGGGTAAGCATGAGAGTGAATACCCTTGTAAATCCGATAAACAGCTATTCCCCTGCAAATTCCACCTTAAATATCGAGGGTAAAACAAAACTGCATTTTAAAATTGATCATATCACGCCTATTCCAAATACCCAGATTGTCCGCTGGATCCTGAACGGAAAAACAATTGCATCAGGAATGGATGAAATCGATGTTGAATTCCAAAACCTCTCAGAATATGAATTGATCTGCTCACTCACAGACGAAACTCCTTTCATCCGCCCCGATCCGCCTTACGCCGCCTATCCGACTCGCCAGATAAAATGGAAAATAATTAATTCATCAGCCTCCTCCACAGCTAAAGATCTGACAGCTAGTGTTAACCTCGATAAATCAAAAAACAAAAGTCTAAAGTCAATATCAGCGGAGGAAGAGCGCATTTATGAGGCTGAAGAGGCTGTTGTGGAGATCCCGGGGCATATTGTCGGGAACTATTTTAGTGCCAGCAATAATGCTTTTGTTGATTTCAACGGGAAAGAAGGTTCTCTTACCTGGACAGTTGAAGTTGCTAATTCTGGTTATTACCCGGTCGATATTATTTACGGGGGTATCTCGGAGAACCGAACACCCATGAATTTTTCAGTAAATAGTATTCAGGTGAATAATTCGATCAATTTTCTTCGGACTCTCCCGCTGTTTACCGGATGGGCGAAAGCCTCTGTCACTTGTTTTCTTAAGGAAGGGAAGAACCTGATTACCCTCAATTCCACTGGAAAATCGGGAGCCAACATTGATTATTTAAGAGTGGCGCACAATTTCAACCCATCAGCGGAAGTCAATCCCATGGCCCTGGCGGATGGTAAAATAAAACTGTGGTTCGACGCCAGTGATCTTGATGGCGACCAAATCAAAGACGCTACCGTTCCGGAAAGAGGGCCGGTGGAATGGAAGGCAAAAACACAGAGATTCCCGGGTAAAATATCTGCCAAATACACACCCTATGCATTAAACAGAATGGGGGTTTGCGGATTTGACAATGTATGGGTGTCAAACCTGGGAACAGATATCGGAAGCTTTCAAACAGTTATCATGGTGATGAAAGAGAGCAGTATGAGCTTTCCGGGAACCTGCCTGTTCAGGGGCCTGAATAAATACCTTGGTAAAAGCACCGATTCCGGAAAAAGAATCTTTGATCCGGGAACGGTTGATGCGAAAACAAAAAATGGCAAAGTCTATCTGAACGGAAAAATAATTGATCCGTTCCATACCCCGAATCCTATGAAATTCTGCATTTTAACAGTAGAATTCGAATCGGAAATCACGGATAAACTGTCTGGCGTTGAAGGCAATTGGGAGGGCGATATTGCTGAAATGATTTTTATTGACAAAACGCTTTCAGACACCGAACGAAGAGGCGTTGAAGAATATCTAAGAAGAAAATGGTTTAATAATAATTAATCTGGAGTCACAGACTCCTCAATTCATTTAAGACAGCTTCAATATCTTCACTCGTATTGTAAACCGAAATTCCCAGACGGGTGACTCCGCCTTTCTCCAGTAGTCCCAGTATTTCCATGGCCCGGATGGCATAGAAGTGTCCGTCCCATGCACAAATGTTTTTAGTGGCAAGTTGGGCACACACCTGTTTAGGAGTCTTTCCTTCCATGGTAAATGAAACTGTTGGTGCGCGGTGAGCGGATGAAAAATCCTGACCGATTATTTCAATGCCGGG
>CAIXHD010000566.1 GCA_903919065.1 uncultured Bacteroidota bacterium | reverse complement strand
TATCTTTTAAACCTGGTTGATTCGTCTACCCTTCTGGTTGACTACAATACCAGCCGGACCTCTTATCATGATCTGAATGCAGATAATGAAAGTGAGGTAATGGTCATTTCAAATTTAAGCGATTATGAGAGTTGCCTGCTTGTAAGGAATTTTGAAGGTGCCGTTCTTGAACAGTGGAATTTTAAGGGAACCTATACCATTGATTTAATGAAACCTATTCTGAGTGATTTTGATCACGATGGAAAATCAGAGGTTTCATTGGTTACCTTATCTGGTAACAAGATGCTTCTCAATATTGTTGAACCTTTCGACTCATTAAGGTTTCTGGTCAAAAATCGCCTGTTGGATACAGTATGGACCAAATATGAGGAACCCTATGCATACGAACATGTTGCTAAGCCAACCGACCTGAACCATGATGGCAGCGAAGAGATCATTTTTTCAATCTCTTCAGGTTATGCCAGACAACCAAGGAGGGTGTATGCCTATGATATTAAGAACGACAGCCTCTGGTTGAGCCCATTTAGCGGCAGTCCGGTAGATGACTTAACTTTGTTTGACCTTGATCAGGATGGGCACATTGAAATTACCGGCTGGAATAATGCACCAAATAATTATTTTGATGAGGAGATTGCATTTTCAGACAGAAATTCCTGGTTTTTTGTGTTTGATGAAAAACTGAATTATAAGAGAACTCCCCATAAAACCGGACCAAAGTATTCGCAGGTCAGACCGATCCCAATTTTTAACAAGGGTGTCAGAGACTATTTTGTTTATGTACAAGGCCATAGGGATACGATTCCTTTCTTTGACTGGTATCGCATCGAGCATGATTATTCTCTGACCAAGGAGGAATTTCCCTACAAGAATGTATTCAGTCATTCACCTGAATTTCTTAGTTCTGTCAGCAATAATGCGGAAGTGTTCTACAATGCATATGGGGAGTCCGTGTTTATTAATGAGTCAGGAAAGGAATTTATAAGAAATGATTTGCCCAAAAGATCTAACCCCTTAGAAATAGTAAATGCCGGATTTGGTGAACAGGAATTCGAATATAGCTTCTTAATAGATGGCAATTCAAGAAGTATTGCTTTCTTCTCATCTACGGGAAAGAAACTTTGCTCCATCAATACCGTCAGTTTTCTGAGTCCTCCTGTTATTAACTGGATTGGAAGGATCAATGGCAGATACCAATTCTGTCTGGCTGGTGGGAAAGCAATGCAATGGTATGAGGTGTACAAAAATCCCTGGAGGTATACTCAATATGGTATCTGGCTATTGTTCATTCTGGGGTGTTTTGGATTGATTCACCTTATTCGGTTAAGTCAGATACGCGAATTTTCAAGGCAGGATCTTCTTCGTCGGGAAATATTGGAACTGCAGCTTAAATCAGTTAAAAATCAGCTCGATCCACATTTCGCATTTAATGCCCTGAACGGACTGTCCTATCTGGTATTGAAGGGGGATACCCAAAAAGTATCGGAATTTATTGACAATTTCTCAGAATTGTTACGCACTCAGCTTCAATCCTCAGATAAAGCCGTTGTAAGACTGAGGAATGAAATCGAGTTCCTTGTAAATTACATGGCACTGCAAAGAATCCGCTTTGATGATCAGATCATATTCAAACTGGACATTCATCCGGATATTGATACTAACATACTGGTTCCAAAAACAATCATACAGGCACATGTTGAAAATGCCCTCAAACATGGTCTTCGTCCAAAATTCCTGAAGGCAGTGACAGATCCAGGTATCATCAAGGTCACAATTCTACCATCAAAGGAAAATATTTTAATTCAGGTGGAGGACAACGGCGTTGGCCGGGAATCTGAGATTAATTATAGCGAGGAAAATAATGGGAAAGGATTGCAGGTTCTTGATCAGATTTATTCAGCTGTCAACCAACTTTATAAGATGAAGGTTTTACAGCACTTTGAAGATCTGTATGATAGTAATGGAAAACCAAGCGGAACGCGGGTAAATATTAAAATCACCTATCGGTAAAAGTGCATCTCCTCAAGATATTCCCAGCTGAGAGCCGGCATGAAGAATCGGACATCCTTTCCTGCTTTTATAGATTGCCGGATAAATGTCGATGAAATTTCCATCATTGGTGCGTTGACAGTTTCAAATGGTGAATCGTGACGAGTGACAGGTGACGAGTGACGCGGATACACCAGAAT
>CAIXHD010000565.1 GCA_903919065.1 uncultured Bacteroidota bacterium | reverse complement strand
CAGTAAAAATAAGGCTGTTGGGGTCCTTGCTTTTGCTCTTGCCCGTACCGTCACTGCTGAGTATCCGGGATACCGGCGGATTGATGAAAACAGATCTCTGGGAAAAAATTCTGCCGGCAGAATTTTGCAGGCTGATACAGATCGTTCCACTTAATTTGTTGGCTGAAATGCTGAACGTGGAGTCAGACTCCAGGAGATCCGGGTTTTCATCAAACCTCAGAAAATCATTGTTTTTACCTGAGGCAATACCAAGCCCCTGAAGCTGAACCGGACCTTTGTTGATGACCTGAAAGGTTAGAAACCCTTCCTTCCTTTCCTTCAGTTTTAATTGAACCCCGGTGGCTTGTACTCTCGGAAGCGGAATCTCCCTGATCATACCTGCCGGCTTCGTTATTTTCACCCTGAGCGAATCTTTCGCCGAGGGTTTGATGGTGAAGGAGCCGATACCAAAACTCATGCTTTTGATGCTGTCGACCACCTGTTGATGCTGATCGATGATAACACCGGAAAAATCAAATGGAAGGCCCTGAAAGTCCATGGCGCGGAATGCCACTTTTGTTTCAAGTCCATCGATCAGTGACCCGCCCTCCGGATAAAAATTCAGGAAAACAGGCATGCCCCCGCCCGGAATCTGAATGGCCGCTGATCCTCGGAGCTTCCCGGATTCAGCCTGCACAGCGAGGATAAGTACCCCCTCCTGACCGGTTGCCGGAATCCTCACCGTCAGCAATGCGTCTCCATTCTCATCGGTTTTGCCAAGTCCGTTTTGATATATTGATCCATTCTTGGATGCCAGGTACATAAGCTGGTCGTTGATATATGGCTTGCCATCGACCAGGGTAATATGTACTTTGATCTGGGCAAATTCACCCTGCACATACCATTTGGCATCTGTTTCCATCGTAATAAACAGATCATGAAAACCACCCTTTCTGATAAAAACTTTTCGGCTGAAGACATTCTTCGTTAATCCTTTTTCCATTTCACTGGTGTAGGCAAGTAACCGATACTCGCCGTCACTGAGGGTGTCGGGCAAATTCAGGGTTCCTGCACACTGCTTGTCTTTTGCCTCAAAATCCTTATCCGCCACAACCTTACCGTCCTGATTAAGCAGCAGGATAAAAAGTTTGGTGCTGCTGTTGAATTCAGCTGATTTTACGGATTGCACATACGCTTTGAAATTTATCTGATCCAGCGGAGCATAAACATCGCGGTCGGCATGCAGATAAACCAGCTCTTCCGTGGTCTGAGCATGCAATGCAGTGACAGCGCCAAACAGCAGGCACGCCAAAAATATTTTTTTCATTGGTGATGGTTTGTTTTTGAATATAACAAAGGTATTTTTTTAAACTTTGCATGATTGAACGAAATGAACCAGCCTTGAAACCAGCCATTTTTCTAAAAGCTATCATCTGTTCTGCATTGATCTTCTTTTCGGCTCTTATGCCTTTGCGCAGTCAGGATTCCCTAAGCCTTAATTCACCACCGAAAATTAATAAAACCCGGCTCTTTACTTCATTGGGCGTTGAAGCGGCCGCTTATGCCGGACTTGCTTCCTATCTGGAATTAATTTGGTATAAGGACAAGCCAAGTGCACCATTTCACCTGGATCATGACTTCAAAGGATATCAGCAGGTGGATAAATTCGGGCATGTTTTTGGCTCCTATTATGAAGGATATATCGGTTACAACCTGCTCCGGTTTTCAGGCGTAAAAAAAACACCATCACTGCTTTTAGGCGGCACTCTGGGCCTCATCATGCAAACTCCCATCGAAATATTTGACGGAATTCATGAGAGCTGGGGATGGTCGTGGGGCGATATACTTGCCAATACAATCGGAACCAGCTTATTTATCGGTCAGGAGCTGCTCTTTGATGACCAGGTGGTAAAGTATAAGGTTTCCTGGCACAAGTCACCTTATCCATTCAGGGCCAGCGGGGAACCGGTGAAGCCGGAGCTTAGGAACCTTTTCGATTATAACTCACAAACTTACTGGCTGTCCGTTCCGCTGAAAAAAATTATGCCTGCGAGTAAGATTCCCCCATGGATATGTGTCGCAGCTGGTTACGGTGCCACCGGCATGTATGGCAAATATGAGAATTTAACTTCTTACAACGGCGTCCCGGTTCCACCAACGGATCGGTATCGTAAATACATGCTGACCATGGATATCGACTGGACAAAGGTTAAAACAGATTCTAAATTTCTGAGGGCAGTGTTTGATTGCCTGTTTTTCGTCAAACTTCCCTTCCCGGCACTTGAATACAACTCCCTGGGGCAATTCAAGGGACATTGGCTGTACTATTAATGTATGCGGTAAGCAGAATAAAGCTAATTTTGCTAACCACATCAAATACCATTAATCAATGAACATAAATACAAAGAAACTCCGCAGGCAGGGCGTTAGCATTTGGCTCGATAATATCACCCGAAATATGCTCGATAATGGTGTTCTTCAGCGCTATATCAATGAGTTGTCGATTACCGGACTAACTTCGAATCCATCGATTTTTGAAGCTGCGATTGCTAAAACGAACTATTATGATGACGCAATTAAAAGAATAAGCGGACAGAATCTCAGCGATGAGGACCTCTTCTTCAACCTCGCTATTGAGGATATCCAGCGGGCAGCAGATTTTTTTCTGCCGGTATATCAAAAAACCAACGGTCTGGACGGATTCGTTTCCATTGAGGTTTCACCCCTGCTGGCTTATGATACGGATAATACAATAAAGGCCGCACTGGCTATTCACAAAAAAGTTAACCGGCCAAATGCCTTCATTAAAATTCCGGGAACTCCTGAGGGCTTACCGGCTATCGAAAGGGCAATTGCAGCGGGTATACCGGTAAACGTTACCCTCCTGTTTTCAGCCGAGCAGTATGAGGCTGCCGCTATGGCTTATCTAAGGGGAGCAGAGCAGCGGGTTGAACAGGGCCTGAACCCGGATGTAAGATCGGTGGCTTCCGTTTTCGTAAGCCGCTGGGATAAGGCGGTATCTGACAAAGTTCCCGCTGAACTGCAAAATCAGATGGGCCTTGCCGTGATGCAGAAAACCTACCATTCCTATCTGAAATTTCTTCAATCGGAAAGGGTTCAGCAGCTGACCAATTTCGGTGTATTTCCGCAGCGGATACTATGGGCCAGCACAGGAACCAAAGATCCTGCTGCCTCAGATGTTCTATATGTAGCAAATCTTATTGCCCCATATTCTGTCAACACCATGCCGGAAAACACGCTGCTCGCATATGCTGATCATGGCAATACCGCTGAGCCGCTCACCGGTGACAAAACAGCAGCAGAAAAGATGATCAGCCAAATTGAGGGGTACTCGGTAAATTATCAGGCCCTTGCCGACCAACTTCAACGTGAAGGCGCCGAATCATTCAATAAATCATGGAATAACCTGATCGGGAGCATAGCCCTGAAAAGACAAAGCATAAAATAAGTCCTGATGATTACTGATTTAACAAAAACCGAAAGCTGGGAAGCTCTGCAAAAGCATTTCAGCAAAATTGAAAAGGTTACGATCAAAGACCTTTTCAAACAGGATAAAGATCGCGGCAACCGATTTGTTGCTAAGGAAGCAGGAATTTATTTCGACTATTCCAAACACCGCGTATCCGAAGAAACCATGAAGCTGCTTTTCGCTTTGGCGGAGGAACGTGGGGTGGAAGCGCACCGGGAATCAATGTTCACCGGCCGAAAAATCAATACCACCGAAAACCGATCTGTTCTACATACTGCCCTTCGCGCTCCCAAGGGATCAATCATCATGGCTGACGGGCATAATGTTGTTCCTGAAATTCATGCCGTACTGGATAAAATGGGCGTTTTTGCCCAAAAGGTGCGTAATGGTGAGTGGACTGGATACACGGGGAAACCGGTAAGGAATATTGTGAATATCGGCATTGGTGGTTCTGACCTGGGCCCGGTGATGGCTTATGAAGCGATGAAATACTATGCATTGCGCAATCTTACTTTCCGTTTTGTTTCCAACGTCGATGGGAATGATTTTGCCGAGGCAGTGAGCGATCTGGATCCTGAGGAAACGCTTTTTATCATCTCTTCAAAAACCTTCACCACCCTGGAAACTATGGCCAATGCTCAGGCCGCAAGAACTTGGTCACTGAAAAAACTGGGCAGTCCTGCCGCAGTTGCCAAACACTTTGTTGCTGTTTCCACGAATGAAAAAGAGGTAGTAAAATTCGGTATCGATGCTGAAAATATTTTCGGTTTCTGGGATTGGGTCGGAGGCAGATATTCCATGACTTCCGCAATTGGCCTGTCAACCATGATAGCCATCGGACCGGATCAGTATCAGCAGATGCTCGACGGTTTTCATCAGATGGATGAGCATTTCCGGACCACACCCCTGGATCGGAATATCCCGGTGATCATGGGTCTGCTTGGATTATGGTATAATAATTTTTTTGGGGCACAAACGCAGGCAGTTCTGCCTTACGATAATTACCTGAAGCGTTTTCCGGCTTATCTGCAGCAACTAACCATGGAAAGTAATGGCAAGCAGGTGACCATTGAGGGTGAACCGGTTGATTATCAAACCGGGACCATCTATTGGGGCGAACCCGGAACCAATGGCCAGCACTCCTTTTATCAGCTCATTCATCAGGGAACGAAACTGATTCCGTGTGATTTTATCGGATTTAAAGAAACTCTTAACAACCTTCCTTCGCAGCAAGACTATCTGATTGCTAATATGATAGCCCAAGGTGAGGCTCTTGCATTCGGAAAAACTGCCGATGAGGTGAGGGCAGGAGGTGTGCACGAAGACCTGGTCCCCCATAAGGTTTTTGAAGGCAACCGTCCCTCTTCAACATTTTTTCTCGATAAACTGACCCCGGCAAATCTTGGCAAACTGGTTGCCATGTATGAACATAGTGTTTTTGTGCAGGGTGCTATCTGGGATATCAATCCCTTCGATCAGATGGGTGTTGAGCTGGGAAAAATTTTAGCCCAGAATATTATTCCGGAGCTTCAGGACAAAGACAAGGTTCTTAATCACGACAGCTCAACCAATGCGCTGATCGGGTTTTATCGCATGTAGGGGAGGACCCGCGGGTCCTCCCTTTTAAAAAGTTGGCAGTCGACAGTTATGTACGGCAGCGTAAAGGTGCACCTTTTCGCTGCCGTACCGAAGGATTTGAGTGCACCTTTACGCTGTCGTACTAACCTGAAACCCGACACCTGAAACCCGACACCCGACACCTGAAACCCGATACCCGACACCCATTTCCCTTATCTTTGTTTTAAAACTTTTCGCCATGAAAATCAAGCTTTCTCTGCAGTTGTTGTTCGCAGTTCTGTTGTTCGGCAATGCAAACCTTAATGCACAGAATCTTCCAAAGGACTCCTTACCGGATAAATTGGTGGTGGTGTGGACCAGCGGTGATCCTGAAGTGGCAGAAACAATGGCACTAATGTATACTCATGCCGCCAAAACCAATAAGTGGTTCAAGGATGTTACCCTGATCATCTGGGGTCCATCAGCCCGGTTGGTAATTGAAAATTCCAAAATCCAGGAAAAGGTTATTAAGATGCAGAAAGATGGTGTTGTGCTCGAGGCTTGCGTAGCCTGCGCAAACATGCTTGGCGTGACCGAGCAACTTAAAAAGCTTGGAATCGATGTAAAAGGGATGGGTGGCCCGCTAACAAACTACCTTAAAAGCGGCGCCAAAGTCCTCACCTTCTAACCCGTCACCCGACACCCGACACCCGTCACCCGTCACCCGTCACCCGTCACCCCATACCCGACACCCGATACCCGACACCCGATACCCGACACCCGATACCCGATACCCGACACCCGATACCTGATACCCGACACCCTTTTTTCCTATCTTTGTCCAAAACCGCATCGCCATGAAAAATCTTTGCAGCTTCCTCATAGCCCTTACCATCCTGGTTAGCCTGACTGCCTCTGCTCAGGCACAGAATGCAGCTGATACCACTTCACTGAGAATTAAGGTTGTCAAGCAAAACGGAGTCTCCATCAGCGGAAAAATCCTTTCGCAGAAT
>CAIXHD010000564.1 GCA_903919065.1 uncultured Bacteroidota bacterium | reverse complement strand
GTCCCGAAAACCGGGATTCCCGGGAATCATCGGTAAGGATTCTAAACTGCTTGATATTCTTGGTATTGTCAGCAGGGTTGCACCTACTCATGCACCGGTGCTGATTGCCGGAGAGAGCGGAACGGGTAAGGAATTGATTGCAGAAGCTTTGCATCAGCACAGCTCGCGCAGCAAGGGCCCTTTTGTAAAGGTGAACCTGGGCGGACTCTCCTCGAGCCTGTTTGAGTCGGAGATGTTCGGACATAAAAAGGGCGCTTACACCGATGCAAAGGAGGACCGTATCGGCCGCTTTGAAATGGCTAATGGGGGAACCATCTTTTTGGATGAAATAGGCGAGCTGGATTTGACCTCACAGGTTAAGCTTTTGCGGGTACTCCAGGATCAGACCTTTGAACGGCTGGGCGATTCCAAAACCATCAGCGTGGATGTGAGGGTAATCAGCGCCACCAACCGAAATTTATATCAGCAGGTTGAAAAGGGATTGTTCCGGGAGGATTTGCTATACCGGATCAACCTGATCCAGATCGAAATGCCCTCGCTCAATAAACGCAAAGAGGATATCCCGTTACTTGCCAGATATTTTGCTGAAAAAGCGGCATCTGCTTATAACCTGCCAGTAAAGCATGTATCGGAAGATGCCTTTGACTGGCTGCGTGAACAACCCTGGAAAGGTAATATCCGGGAATTAAAAAACGTGGTGGAAAGAACAGTGCTTCTGTCAACCGGTGAAGCAATTTCCGCCGATGATTTGAATCTGGCAATCCAGTCTGGTGAATTTTCTTCGACTGAGGAGCGGCAACATACCGGTCCTTTGAAAACTTTGGAGGAAACAGAAAAGGATACCATACTTAGGGCGATGGAGGAGTATGGCGAGAATCTGACAAAAGTTGCTAAAAAACTGGATATCAGCAGGGCTACACTGTATCGTAAAATGGAAAAATTCGGGATCCGACATGGCCATGAAGAGTAAAACACGGTTAATCGTCTGGCTCAGCCTGATCTACCTGATATTCCTGATCCTGGCAATTATGCTTTTTCAAAAGAAAAGCCCCTGGCTGCTGATCGGATCCGAAATACTCATACCTGTTCTTTTTGGGATAACTCTTCTGCTGATCAACCGGTCGCATCAGCCCATTCAAACCATAAGCAAAAGCATGAGTCTTCTTCGTGAGGGCGATTTTTCTACCACCCTTGTCAAGTCGGGGAATCCGGATGTCGATGCCATTGTTGATGTATATAATGCCATGATCAACCGGTTGCGTGAGGAAAGGCTTTCGGTGAGGGAGAAAAATCAGTTTCTTGATTTGCTCATGGAATCATCGCCACTCGGAATAATCGTGGTTGATTTCGATGATAAAATAATGGATATCAATAGGGCAGCTTTTAAGTCTCTTGATGTTCTTCCGGGAGATTTCAAGGGATCCGGTCTGGCTGATATGAATAGTCGGCTGGCTGAAAAATTGCTCAATCTGGAATTTGGCGATAAAAAGACGCTCGACCGTGCTGACGGACAAAAGTTTTTGTGTCGTAAGTTGTTTTTTATGGATCACGGTTTTAAGCACCCCTTTTATATTATCGAAGAGTTTTCAGAGGAGATCAGGCAGGCGGAGAAAGCTGCCTACGGTAAATTAATCCGGATGATGGCTCATGAAGTAAATAATACCGTGGGCGCGGTAAACTCCATACTTTCCACGATTCTCGACAATGAGAAATCCTTTGTTTCAGATGACCAGGACGAGGTGATCCAAATGCTTGGAGTGGCAGTCCAGCGTAATTACCGCCTCAATAGGTTTATGCAGAATTTCTCTGATGTGGTTAAATTGCCTATGCCCGAGAAGGATGAATACGATTTGAATCTCTCCCTGAGAAATGTGATTTTGTCGCTGACCCCGGTTTTTGACGAAAGGAATATCAGGGTAGAAACTGAATTTCAGGAGCCGTCTCCCAGACTTGTTGCCGATCAAAGCCAGATGGAACAGGTGTTTCTAAATATCATCAAGAATTCGATTGAAGCTGTCGGACCCGAAGGTCATATCCGGATAGCTACTAAAACCGAACCGTTAACCATAACCATCAGCGATGATGGTCAGGGATTATCAGCCGAGTCGCGCGACCGGTTATTTACTCCTTTCTATTCTACAAAGATTGATGGCCAGGGGATTGGCCTTACGCTAGTTCGTGAAATTCTGGTGAATCATGGTTTTCAGTACCGGTTGGCCAACCGCGAAGGGGGTGGGGCGGAGTTCGAGATCAATTGCCCGTAGGGGAGGACCCGCGGGTCCTCCCTCTTGACCAGCCAGCAATGGTAATAAAATAGAATTTCCTATTTTTAATGGATATAAATCCTGAAAATCATGAAACCTAAATCCCTGTCTCTCTTGTTTGCATTCTTGTTAGTTGCTGCATTCCCGGCATTCTCACAGAAGAAAGTTAAGGACCTTCCATACCATCAGCTTCAGCAATACAGCTGGATGCGTCTGGCGACGATCGTTCCGGAGGTTACCGACCGGATTATTCTGCCGGTGGGAACAGTGGAATCACATGGCGCCTGCCCGATAGGGACCGATAATTATATTCCGGAAAATCTGGCAGAGCATGTGTGGGCAGATGTTAATGCATTAGTGGCACCGGCTGTGAACCATGGTGTTACAGGCGCTTCTATCTCGCAATTCCCGGGATCTATCATGATCAGGCCGGAAATCTTTCAGGAATATATTTATGATATTCTCAAGGATCTGGTGCGAACAGGGTTTAAGAATATCCTGATAATCAACGGTCACGGTGGTAATACCGAACCCATGCAAAAAGCAATCACTAAACTGCACCTGGAAACCGGCGCCCATTTTATGATCATCAGTTGGTGGGAAACGGCATGGAACCTATCGGAAGAAGTATACGGACTAAAGCCGATCCAGTCCGGTCATGGCGACCTGGAGGAGGCTGCCCTGGTTTTGTCGAAATACCCGGATCTAATTGATCGTGAAATGTATGAGAAATTGGGAAAAGACAATCTCGGTCACGCGGGAACTGATAAAGGCGTGATCATGATGCCTGCCTGGGCAACTACCCGTCTGCCGGAAAGCGGAGTGGGATATCTTGATTTTGATGTTAAAAAGGCCAAGGAGTACACCGTTAAAAAAGCGAAATTCATTTCAGATACCTTCAATGAAGCTGTTAGCCGCTGGGAGATGATGGAAACCTGGAAGTAAATATGTGTAGGGGTGGAGCCGTGCCTCCTCCCTCTTAGGCAGGAGCCATGTCTCCTCCCATTAAGGCAGTTGTTAGTCAGCATTAGTCTCAGGATATTTGGAAATTAGAAAACATTATATAGATTTACTTTTCAAGGACACTTTATTCTGAAGATTGCCATAATTTTGTGTGATAATATAGTCGCACAAATATTTTGCTATTAACCATTAATACCCACGAAATGGTAAAACAAGATATGAAGTATGACATTGGCATCGATATCGGCTCGATTTCTATTAATACTGTTTTGATAGATGAATCGGGCAATATCCTTGAGGAGTTTTACGATTATGGTTACGGAAGGCCATTCCACCAATTATTAGCCCGACTGGAAAGTTTGTTCCGGGACTACCCTCCTGAGAATATGAAATTCATTGCTTTTACCGGTCTGGGCGGGAAAAAAGCTGCTGAAGTATTAGGCGGGATTCATATCAATGAGATCATTGCTCAATCCACTGCAGTTTCCCGACTTTACCCTGAAGTTCGTACGGTAATTGAGATGGGCGGGGAGGATTCAAAACTGATTTTCATGGATGGTGGTGCTGTCGAAGGCTCCTCCAGATTGTCCGATTTCTCAATGAATAGCCTATGTGCAGCCGGTACCGGCTCCTTTTTAGATCAACAGGCAAAACGCATGGGAGTGAAAATTGAGAAAGAATTTGGTGAGCTGGCGCTTAAATCGAAAAACCCACCAAGAATAGCTGGTCGTTGCAGTGTTTTTGCCAAAAGTGATATGATACATCTGCAACAGGTTGCTACTCCAATGGAGGATATTATTGCCGGCTTGTGCTTTGCGGTTGCACGAAATCTTAAAGGGACCCTCGGGCGTGGCAAACATTTTACCACCCCGGTGATGTTCCAGGGCGGCGTTGCGGCAAATGCCGGAATGGTCAGGGCTTTTCGCGAGGTGCTGAATTTAGCCGAAAATGAGCTGATTATCCCACAGTATTTTGCTTCCATGGGGGCGATTGGTGCCGTTCTTTACACGGAAAACAGAAAATCTGAACAAAAGGATTTCGTGGGACTGGATGCCCTGCGCTCCTATCTGGTTGAATATGAGAAATCTGGTGGACAAAGCCTTGCTCCTTTAAAGCCAACCGATTCAAAATATAATAAGGAGATTGTGCCTCTGCCACCCGGAAATTTGAAAACCGAAGTATACCTGGGGGTGGATGTTGGTTCCCTCAGTACGAATATCGTATTGCTGAATTCCGACAGTGATGTGGTTGCACGGAGATATCTTCCTACCGCCAGTCAGCCTATCGAAGCTATCCGGAAGGGTTTGAGAGAGATTCATGAGGAGGTAGGAGATCGGGTGATTATTAAAGCTGCCGGTACCACGGGTTCGGGCCGGTATCTGACAGGTGATTTTATAGGAGCTGATTGTATTCAGAATGAGATCACTGCCCAAGCTAAAGCTACTATCTATTTTGACCCGGAAGTTGATACCATTTTTGAAATTGGCGGACAGGACTCGAAGTATATCAGCATAAATAATGGAGTTATTGTTGATTTTGAGATGAACAAGGTTTGTGCTGCCGGAACAGGATCTTTCCTGGAAGAACAGGCTGAGCGACTGGATATCAATATTATAAAGGAATTTGAAAAGCTGGCATTTGAGTCAAAGGCGCCATCGAAACTTGGTGAGCGATGCACTGTTTTCATGGAAAGCGACCTCAATTCCTGTCAGCAAAAAGGCGAGGAAAAAGAGGACCTCATTGCCGGTCTGGCTTATTCAACAGTTTTGAATTACCTTAACAGGGTGGTCGGCGATAAGCCTGTTGGAAACAAAATTTATTATCAGGGAGGGGTTACCAATAACAAGGCTGTTGTCTCTGCTTTCGAGCAGGTTACTGGCAAGAAGATAAATATCCCTCCGCATTTTGATATTACGGGGGCTATCGGAGCCGCCATGCTTGCCCGTGAAAGTATGGCGCCTGGAAAACCCAGCAGATTCAAGGGATTTCATGTCAGTGATATCGCTTATG
>CAIXHD010000563.1 GCA_903919065.1 uncultured Bacteroidota bacterium | reverse complement strand
TTAGAATCAGACCGGTAAAAAAAATCCTGATTTTTAACATGAGCAGGCGAATGTACTGTAAAGTTGCCAACTTTAAGCACTAAGTCAGCCTGGTGCCCCTATTGTTAAGTTGGCAGCTTTAGTGGCACCAGGCAACCTGGTAGTTAGCGCTGGCAACTTTAACATTAAGTCCCAACCCTCCCTGCCGCTGAAAATAAATCACCCTGATTGGATGCAACCCTTTGGCAAGTGCCGCACTGGCTTTCATCTCTCCTGCACCATGAATGCCATCGTAGTCAATAAGCATTTTATTGTCCAGGGTGATTCGACCACCATCATCGGATGATAATATTATCTGATAAATTCCGGTGGCCGGAATATCAAGATATCCATCGAATGTCAATCCGAAATTCTGCGTAACCTTGGAAAAGCTCAGGTCGATCTGTGAAACAATACCCGTCCGAGCAGGGGTCAGCTTTTCAAAATCAGGAAGTTTGTCCCAGTTTCCGTTATATAAACTCACTTTCAAGCCGGGTTTAACGCCGGTAGCATTAACTGCAGGAGCGGGAACCACCTTTTTGATATCAAATGATGCAGTGCGACTGGTATCGCCATCAGGCCAGAAAGATTTAGCTTTCAGCAGGGTTGGTGCGGTCAGCGTCAATGGTCCGGTAAAAATGCCGGATTGTTTTGTTGGCACCGATCCATCGGTGGTGAAATGGATTTCAGCACCGGTTGCGCTAGTAACCAATTCCGCTGTAAAGGAATCAGTGAACTCCAGAATTCCTGATTTCAGGCGGGGGGCAACTTTGCCGCTGTGTGCCTTGGCAACATTTGCGATACCCATTTTGACAATATAGCGGTCGTAAGTCATCAAACCGTTTGTCTCAGTTTCGCAATCCGTTGTTTGAGTATATACACAGGCGCTCAAACCGGCTTCGCTGCTTAATCGGGAGACCTCCTGATAAAAACTCTCGTATTTCTCTAAAAGCGCATCCGCTGATTGCATCTTTTCATATCCCCAGTTTTCTGTCTGCCATACATGGCCGGGAACATATAACCCCAGTCCACCGAATTCACCGAGTACGATAGCCCGCTTCTCTTCAATTTTCGGCGCCACGGGTTCCGGGTAATGGTGGATATCCATCACACTGCCAACACCCTTGTCGGTCCAGCCACTGGCATTATTGATAAGCCTTGATGAGTCGAACGAACGCACCAGGTCGACTATTGCTTCCGTATGATATTGGCCCCAGCCTTCATTGAATGGCACCCACATGATAATCGAAGTCGGATTGTAATGATCTTTAATCAATTGCTCCAGCTCCATCTCGAAATTGGCTTGCGCTTTTTTAGCAATTGGCAATGAATCTGTTGCTACAGGCACCTCGTAATACATGCTGGGCATATCCTGCCATACCAGAAAACCCATATGGTCCGTGTAATAATAGAATCTACGCGGCTCAACCTTTACATGCTTGCGAAGCATATTGAATCCCATTGCTTTGAGGGAGTCAAGATCAGCTTTCATAGCTTCTTCCGTGGGAGGAGTATAAAGACCATCGGGCCAGAAACCCTGGTCCAGCGGTCCGTTCTGGAATACGAACTTATTATTTAACAGGATTCTGGTAACCCCTTTCTCGTCCTTTCCGAGAGATATTTTTCGCATTCCGAAATATCCTTTTACCTCG
>CAIXHD010000562.1 GCA_903919065.1 uncultured Bacteroidota bacterium | reverse complement strand
TGCGCCAACAGCCCTGTAGAAGCCATCATCAATCCCAACGAAACAAATAAAACTCTTGCCCTCATAAAATACTTGTTAGAAAAGCAATATTAATATGTTTTCTGTTAATTATCTTTAAGGATGAATTTTACTCAGCCAATAATGATAAACAGACTGCTGATATTACCAGTTTCACTGCTTGTATTAATCGGATGCACCAGGAATCAGGATTCTTCCACGGATCCTTTTACGACCTTAAAAAATGGGAAATTTATAGACCTGACCTGGTCATTTGATGAGCAGTCGGTATACTGGCCAACCAACATTCCTTTCAAGCATGAGACTGTTTTTGATGGCATAAATGATAAGGGATATTATTACTCCTCATTTAAATTCAGTGCCGAGGAACATGGTGGTACTCATTTCGATTCCCCCATGCACTTTGCCGAGGGAGGAAACAGCATTGAGAAGGTTCCGGTTGAGCAGCTCACCGGAGAAGGAGTGGTTGTGGATGTTACCGCAAAAGTGGCAGCCAACAGGGATTATCAGGTTGCTGTTGCCGATTTCGAGGAGTATGAAAAGGTGAATGGCAGGATACCCGATAATGCCATCGTGTTAATCAACACCGGTTTTGGCAAGTATTATCCCGATAAGGAAAAGTACACAGGAACTTTGCTCACTGGCAAGGAAGGCGTAGAAAACCTGCATTTTCCAGGATTGCATCCTGATGCTGCAAAATGGCTGGCTACCGAACGAAAAATCAAGGGAGTTGGTCTGGACACCCCAAGCATTGATTACGGCCAATCCAAAGAATTTCTGACACATCGCATGCTGTTTGCCAATAACCTCACGGCTTATGAAAATGTGGCACATCTCGACCAGCTTCCGCCCAAAGGAATCTGGATTTTCGCCTTTCCCATGAAGATAAAAGGCGGCAGCGGTGCCCCTCTGAGAATAATTGCATTAATGCCTTAACCAAGCTAATACCACCAAGATGAGCTTCTTTCCGAAAGTTGTCAAGTTTTTCGATTTATTCAGCCAGCAGAACATGTTGCTGGTCGACAGCACAAGTACGCTGAATGATCTTTTTAGTGATTATACAGGCATTTCCGAGAAATGCGGGAAGATCGCCAGGAATGAAACCGCGGGAGATGATGTTTCAAGAGAAATATCAAAAGCGCTTGCATTAACGTTCATCACTCCGATTGACCGTGAGGATATTCATGCCGTCAACCTGGCTCAGGAAGATGCGCTGAACTCTATCAGGGCCATTTCAACCAGGATCGGGCTTTATCATTTCACCCAGGTCAAACCTGGTGCCAGGGACCTGATTAAGCAGCTGCTTTTGATGCATCAGGAAATTTCAAAGATGATTGAGGGGCTTAAAACGCGGAAAGGTTCCGAAGAGCATGCACTGAAAGTGAAGGAAATGATGATACATGCCGATATGCTCCTGCTCCTCTCGATGGGCGAAATATATGAAAACCAGCCGGAAGGTTCGGGCGATTTTATGGATCTGATCAAGTGGTCGCACATTTATGACCGGATTGAAGAAGCCCTTGCAAAAGCTGAAATTTTAGCCAACGTAACTGAAGGAGTATCACTGAAAAATGCCTGATATATCATTACTTCTGATACTGATCGTAGTCATCGCCGTTATATTTGACTATACCAACGGTGCCCACGACAGTGCGAATGCCATCGCTACAGTTGTTTCAACAAAAGTTCTCTCACCGAAAGCGGCCGTCATGATGGCAGCCGTTCTGAACCTGGTTGGTGCCTTTATCGGAACAGAAGTTGCAACCACCATAGGAAAAGGCATTGTCAATGCCGACCTGATCGCCGGAAGCCAGGTGCTGATACTGGCTGCACTCCTGGGGGCCATTTTCTGGAATCTCCTTACCTGGTTTTTCGGTCTTCCATCTTCATCATCCCATGCTCTCATCGGGGGTCTTATGGGTGCGGCCATTGCCTATCAGGGATGGGATTCACTGAACTATTCAACCGTTATCAATAAAGTTATTCTGCCGATTTTTTTATCTCCTGTATCGGGATTTATCGGAGGATATCTGCTGATACATCTGGTTGCCTGGCTAACTTATAACTATAAACCAACGAAAATGAACCGGCTTTTTCGCCGGTTGCAGATTATATCAGCGGGATTTATGGCGATGAGCCATGGGAACAATGATGCCCAGAAAACGATGGGTATCATCACTCTGGCCTTGGTGCTGTTCAAGGCCATCCCAACATTCGAAGTTCCTGTATGGGTAAAAATCACCTGCGCGCTGGCCATGACGCTTGGAACTGCCACCGGAGGGTGGAAGATCATTAAGACCATGGGGCACAAGATATTCAAAATGGAACCCGTGCACGGATTTGCCGCCGAAACATCTGCATCGCTGGTCATCATGGGAGCTTCAGCACTGGGTGCTCCCATCAGTACCACTCATGTCATTTCATCTTCCATCATGGGTGTCGGATCAGCCAAGCGAATGTCAGCCGTCAGGTGGAAGGTTGCCGGCAACATGGCTTTCGCCTGGGTACTCACCATCCCGGCTTCAGCCATTGTGGGAGCTCTGCTCTTTTACCTGCTGAACTTTATTATCCGATAAATACGCTTAGGCAGTCGCTTCATCCAGAGTGTCAAAAACTCTGAAGATCGAAGTAAAACCGGCGATTTCGAAGATTTCCCTGATATTATCCTGCAGACAGCAAAGATGGAATTTACCACCTGCTGCGGTGATTTTTTTCAGTGCCATCAAAAGCACCCTTAAACCCGAACTGCTTATATAAACCAGACCGGAGCAATCCACTGCGATCTTTTTGTCACCGGCTTCAATAAATCCAATCAGTTTTTTTTCCAGTTCTCCGTAGTTGGAGGTGTCGAGTCGTCCGGATAGATTAATTACCAGATAATCCCCTTTTTTAGTGTCAGTTACTTCCATTGGTATCTAAATTTATTAGTTATTCAATTGATTTGGTCATTGTTAATACATTCTTGTTGCCATCGCGCTTATAGGTAACCTCCTCCATGATTTTGCGGACAAAGAAAATCCCCAGACCACCAATTTTGCGATCCTCAATGGAGTTTTCGATGTTGGGTTCGGCCATCAGCAAAGGATTAAACTCTCTGGCATCATCTTCAATCTGTACGGTGATCAATTTATCCTCTTTGTCAAGCATGATATTGATATGATGCTCATTGGTATCTTCATATCCATAAAAGATGATATTGGTTACCAGTTCTTCAAGCACGAGATTGAGGTTCATGGAAAGGCTCATCGGGAGTTCCCACTCTTCCGATATTCCTTCAATAGCTACAGCGAGCTCATCTAACTGAGCCAACTGGTTTACAATGGATATATGTTTCTCCATCAGCTGTAAGGTTAAACGGTTTTATCCATTATACTTTAAGGAGAGCAGTGTAATATCATCTGATTGTGCAACACCCATAGCATACTCGCTAACATCATCAGCAATGACGGTAACGATTTTATTGGCCGAAAAATCCTTCATGGTCTGAAGCAAGCTTTCCAGCCGTTCTTCGCCATATACCTCGTCGGCCTTGTTAAAGGCTTCTGTAACACCATCCGTGAACAGCAGAATTCCATCGCCCGGGCTTAACATTATTTTGGCTGATTTAAAAGGCTGGTCATCAAAGCATCCGAGAATAATATCGCCGGTGGAAGGAACCATTTCGATTGTTCCGTCCTTTTTCAGTACATACGGTGGATTGTGACCGGCATTGGCATATTCCATTTCACCGGTTTGCATGTTCATGATGCCATAGAAAACGGTAACAAACATGCACGATACGCTTTCATTACAAAGCAGATTATTGGCATACTGGAGGCATTCGCCTGCGGGCATGCCTTTCAGACCGGTTGCGCGGATAAGGGTTCGGCTCACAGCCATGAAAATGGCAGCCGGGATTCCTTTTCCTGATACGTCACCGATGACAAAACCCAGCCTGTTGTTATCGATCATGAAAAAGTCGTAGAAATCTCCTCCCACCTCTTTTGCCGCGACCATATTGGCAAAGATCTCAAAATCCGTGCGGCCGGGAAAAGGTGGAAAAGTCTTTGGCAGGATTCCCTGCTGAATTTCGCGGGCAACATTCAGGTCGTGCCGGATGGAGATCAGCTGGTCGTGCTCATGTAACGCCTTCCTCTGGATTAATGTCTCTTCCAGAGTTTTGTTTATCGTGATCTCGAGATCGTCGAAATTTATCGGCTTGGTAAGAAAATCGAAGGCGCCGCGGTTCATGGCAACCCGGATATTTTCCATGTCGCCATAGGCCGATACGATAACGGTTTTCAGGGAAGGATTCTTCAGCTCTTTAAGTTTTGTTAAAAGAGTTAATCCGTCCATCTCAGGCATATTGATGTCCGATAAGATAATCCCGATATCAGGAAACTCAATCAGGCTGGCCAATGCCTCCAATCCGTTGTGTGCAAAAACAAAGTCATATTCACCGGTGCGGATCTGCTTACGGAATTTTTGCCGGATTAATGGTTCGAGGTCGACTTCGTCGTCGACCACCATGATTTTTACATTAAATTGATCATCCATACTCAGAAATGTGTGTTTCGTAAATATAGGTTAAATCAACCAAACGAAAATCGCCTCATACATAACTTTAGTGTAAAAGTTGGCCACTCAGCAACAATAGGTCAGTCTCAGTCAGTTTTAACCTGAACTGCGCAGTCACCAGCCTGTTACGAGCCTTTAAAAGGTCATCCTGTACCTCTCTCAGTTGAAACGATGAAATTGAGCCAACTGCATAGCTTGTCTTGGCCAGATCCATGTTCCTGACCGCAAGAACCAGGTTCTGTTGTTCAAAATCCACCATTTCCTGCTGATTATGATACTCATTGTACATTTTTGCCAAAGTCGACTCCAGCCGGCTTTCCATTTGCTTAACACCCAGGTCGTCCGACTGCAGGGAAATCACTGCGTTGTTATATTGCCTCTTCAGGTTAAGCCCGTCGAACAGTTTCATGTTGAATGTAAGTCCGAATGAGGGGCCAAAATTCTGGTTCAGCTGAATAAAATTTGCTTCCGTATCGGAATGATAATAGTTATAACCGGCAAAGTAATCCAGGGTTGGCCACTGGCTTGCCCGCGCCGACTTAACATTCAGCGCTCCAATCTCTTTGGTCCGGATAGACATCAGCAGGTTTTTGTTTGATGCTTTTACTGAATTTAGCAGGGTGTCATAGTCAAGGGGTTCACCCACCGGAATGGTATCCAAAACAGCAAATTGCATTGGAATTTTTCTGCAGAGCAGTTCGTTAAGGTTGGTTTTCGAATTTTCATAAAGGGTTTTCTGACTGGAAAGGCTGGCGATATCTGCATTAAGTTCCACCCGGCCTTTCAGGTATTCCATCTCTGATCCCTTACCGGTTTCAAACCTGATCTTTGCCAGATCGAGCCTGAGTTTGGAGATCTCCACCTGTTCTGTTAAAAACTGAAGCACCCTGCCCTGTTTCACAATTTCGTAGTAGGCACCGATAATCCTGGCCATCGTGTTTTCAATCGTGATCTTGGCGCTTAAATCGCTCACCTCCTCCACCTTTTTCAGCTTGTCGAGCGTAATAAACATTTTTAACCCATCGAAAACTCTCCAGGTTAAACCGGCCCCTGCGGTGATCAGGTCAGATTTGGCTGATGGATTATCCAGCTC
>CAIXHD010000561.1 GCA_903919065.1 uncultured Bacteroidota bacterium | reverse complement strand
GATTTTGATGCTCAGGGGTTCGATAATTCAGATCAGCATATCGATTATATCCATCGGAGAAATGGTGAAGATGATGTCTATTTTGTCTCCAATAGCGGACTGATCCAACAAAAATTTACCGCACGCTTCCGGATATCCGAAGAGAAAATACCTTACCTGTGGTTCGCAGACAATGGCACCATTCAACCATGTAAAGTGCTTTCCTCGGATAAACAATTCACCACGATTGAACTTGATCTTCCTCCTGTAGGATCTGTTTTTGTCGTCTTTCAACCAAAGAATAAACCGGCGGCAGTCAGCCAGCCAGATATTCTGACGGCCTTAAATGAAAACAATCTGGCCCCTGCTGTTTATCCCGATAAGCCTTGGAAAGTTACATTTCCTGAGGGTCGTGGCGCTCCTGCCAGTATCATGATGGATGAGCTGTCGGATTGGACTTCCTCAACCATCGACGGGGTAAAGTATTTTTCCGGCAGTGCAACTTACTCAACCGCTTTTACTATGGAGGAATCTGCAGTAAAAGCCGGTAAAGGTCTTATTCTGGATCTTGGTACTGTTAAAGAGATTGCAGTGGTTAAGATCAATGGGGTAGTGGTAGATACACTTTGGAAGCCTCCGTATCAGACTGCAATTGGCAAATTTGTGAATCCGGGGAAAAACAATCTGGAACTGGTAGTTACCAATTTATGGCATAATCGTCTGGTTGGTGATGCTGGCAAACCCGAAGCTGAAAGGACTACCCGCACCAATATTCAAAACCGCTACCGCAATAATATGCCTTTACTTCCATCTGGTTTGATCGGCCCGGTGGTGATAAGGTAGCAAACAGTTAGATTATGATTCGGAGAAAATTTGCATCTATTGTCCCTTTGATCCTGTTTTTCCTGACTTTGGGAATCGCTGTCAATGCCCAGAAAATATATTGGGGCAATGAGGTGCCAACGGGCTGGAATGGCCAATGGGCCGACAAATTTCTTACTGTAGCCGAAAAGTCGGGATATGAAAGAACCACCTCCTCGGAGGAGGTGTTGGAATTTCTGAATACCATGAAATGGAACAGCGAATGCGTTCAGGTTATTAACGTTTTTACTTCCGAACTTGGCCGGGTTTGCTCAGCACTGGTTCTCGCAAATCCGAGGGTAAATTCCCCGGCGGAGGCCCGTCGGTCGGGCAAGCCGGTTATCTACCTTCAGGGAAATATCCATCCTCCGGAAACCGAGGGCAAGGAAGCCCTGCTCATGGTGATGCGCGATATTTTGATTGGAAAAAGTAAGCACTTACTCGATAATCAGATCATAATCATCTCTCCGAATTTTTGTGTCGATGGAAACGATGCTCTCACCCTGCAGCAGGGTACCCCGCACCTGATCGGTTCAGGAACTAACTCGAAAGGTTTCAATTTGAACCGCGATGCCATCAAACTGGAATCGACCGATGTTAACGGATTGTATAAGAATATTTTAAATCCATGGGATCCGGTGTTGTTCTTTGATGCACATGCCATGGACCGGGTGAAGCATGCCTATGCAATCTGTTATGCCACGTGCAATCTTCCGGCTGCCAGCCCGGAGCCGCGCGATTATGTCTGGAACTCTCTTTTTCCGGCAGTAAGGGACAAAATCCGTACGAATTTCGGCCTGGAAACTTTTACCCATTGCCTGTCAGATGAAGAAAACTGGCCGCCAACAATCTGGAGCCACGACAAGGCCTATTGGTTTATTGAGGGTAAATTTCTTGCTAATGCCTACGGATTGCGCAATCGGATGTCGGTACTGGTGGAAACCCCCGGTCACCCGTCGTTCGAGCGTAAAATTTATGCCCAGTATGCTTATATCAGCGAATTGATTGCGTATACCAACGTTCATGGAAAAGAAATGATGGAGATCTGCCGGAAAGCAAATGATAAGGTGGTCAATCAGATTACGACAACCGCTGAATCAGGCCACCTGAAGAATTTTGCTCAGGGAAAATATGAGTCGTGGGGTAAGATAGATGTCCTGGCTTATGAGAAAAATATTCCAGAATATATCCCCGGAACCAGCGCCATTCGCACCCGGCCGGGTACCGCCGATGGGCCCCCTCAAGTCATACATGGTGTTGAACACCTGACAAAACCCGTGGGAACAAAAACCGCTGCCGTACCAACCGGTTACCTGATTCCGAAGGGCTTTGATTTTCTTATTGCCAAACTGAGAATGCAAAATATCCGGATCGATACGCTTAAAACACCCCTTACCGTTTCCGGGGAAGAATTTCTGGTCGATTCGCTGCGTCATGAGAAATGGTACGGTTTCAGCATGACCCGTCTGAATGGCCGCTTTACACCGGTGGCTGCAAGAACTTTTGAGACGGGTACCTTCTTTATTAATATGGCTCAGCCAATGGCCAACCTTGCATTTTTTTGTCTGGAACCAGAAACCCCTGACGGATATGCCGGCTGGGGATTACTGGATTCTTTTATGACAGGACTAGCCGGGCAAGGACATCAGATGATTTATCCGGTATTCAAGTTTTTTAAAAAAATAAACTAGCATTTTAATCACGAAATTATGAATAAGTATCAGTATGCCATTGTTTTAGGATTAATTCTATCGGTTCCTGCATTCTCGCAGGCCCCAGTAAAATCCTCTTTACCGGTACCGGAAAGGGGATTCGTCAGTATCACTCCGGCTGAAACCTGGGAGCAGGGACTGATCAGTGGAAACGGCACCATGGGCGCCAATGTCATGAGCCGCCCGATCGATGAAACCATCATATTTACCCACTCCGGACTGTTCTTGCCACAGGGACCTCCAACTATGCCACGCGATCAGTCGGCCCGCCTTTTCGAAATTCGCAGACTGATCGACCAGGGGCTTTACAAACAAGCCTCTCAACTGCAATTTGATTTGTCGGGACAGGAGGGTTTTATGTATCCCGATCCGTTTGTGCCGGCTTTCGACATGGGTATAAAAATGAACAGTGATAAGATCATAACCGATTATGCAAGATCCGTAAATTTCCAGAATGGCGAAACCACCGTCCACTGGTCGGACGTCAATGGGACCTACGAAAGAAAGTTATTCGTTTCCAGAGCCGATGGAATCGTGGTGCTGCAGATTAAGGGCTCGAAAAAAGGATTGCTGAATTGCGAAATTAAGCTTAAGCGGACCATACCCTCCGATAAACTGGCCTACAACTACATC
>CAIXHD010000560.1 GCA_903919065.1 uncultured Bacteroidota bacterium | reverse complement strand
TTGTCTCACGGCCGGCTTCATGCTCTTTTAAGACCTTCAGAATCTGGGTCTCACTGAATCTAGTTGCTTTCATAGTTTACAGATTAAAAGTAAATCTTTTTGTCTACTTATAAACTGTCCTATTTTTAGGGAAGGCTACAAAAAGGGGAAGGCTACAAAAAGGGGAAGGCTTCACTGCGAATAAGAAAAATGCTGGCGTCGATTTAAGTACGAGGTTCACTTTTCAAGATATCGAATGCTTTTGGGAAGCTGGAATTGATACGATTTATGGTATTGATCATGAATTAGAAATGATCCCAAGGTATTTATTGCAGTTTGGAAAGGCTAATAAGAGGAAACTTGCTTTGACTTCACGAAACGATCTTGATCAGTCAATTATGGAAGGTGCGTTAGCTATTTTCGGTATTATAGAAACCGACGATTTCTTTGTGTTTACCGTAGTCAAAGACTCAAAATACAAACAACTGGTATATTATAAACGAAATGAAACTCTCTTTGATATTGGACTCTCCCCCAAAGGTGGTTTTATTAATGATATTGATGGTGGTCCAAATTTTTCTCCTAAATACTTTTTTAAAAACAACTACTTATTAGATATTAAGGAACCTGGGAATTTCAAGGATATTCCCAAAATGACAAGAGATAATAGCAGGAATACAAATTCAAATTTACAAAGAGCATTATTTGGAACCAGCGAATTATCGAACCCAATCCTAATGGTAGTAAAAATAATTAAATGAAAAGAATTGAATAATGGTTGGAGACAGAAGGCAATTTGAGAGAATTTTCTTCGATTGTCGCATTCTGTGAAACATAATAGAGGCTGTCTCATTACTGAGGCGGCCTTTTTTTTTATTTCAACAATTTCAAGAAGGATTTAATGGTAAAAAGGACACCGCTCGATGGCCGACCAGGGTATTTCGGAGAGTTGAGTCAATAGTCCTTCTAAATGCTTTTATTTTGTTAATACTGACGATTTTGCAGAGTTATCTTGTTCATTAAATGCCTTTTAATGTTAATTTCTTTAGATTATGGGCCATGGCAATCAACCCGAACTCAACGGTTACTTTGTCAAGCCCCCGAAGCAGGAACCGTTTAAAGCCCCGATTATATTTGATCATTCCAAAAACGGGTTCTACATCCACAGGTCGCTGGCTTCGGTGAGCTAACCCTCTTTCGCTCAGAAGCCGATCCTTCACCTTTTGCTTTAGTTCCTTAAGCCGGTGACTGACCGTAATAATTCGGTTTCCTCTGGCCTTATGGCATCTGCCCCTAAGCGGACACCCCTGGCAGTTTTGTGCCTGATAGCGTGAGAGTTTTCGCGGATAGTCGGCTTCCGTCTTCTCAGTGGTGGTACCGATAAAGGTCATCCGCTGGCCCATCGGACAATAATAGCAATCTAATTCTTTGTTATAGAAGAGGTTGTCCACATAAAATGCATCCTCCCATGTGTGTCTCTTTCTTTTTTGTTCCTTGTCAAACGGACCGTACTTTACGAAGGCTTCGATCTGGTTCTGATCCAAGTATTCATAATTTTCTTCGGAACCATATCCGGCATCTGCAACCAGTTCATCGGGCATGGTGCCATATAGCACTTCAAAAGCCTCCAGGTGTGGCTTGAGGGTCTTTGTGTCAGTGGGATTTTGATGGATACTGTAATTGACAATGATTTGCTGATTAGTACTGATTTGCGTATTGTATCCGGGCTTCAGTTGGCCGTTGAGCATATGGTCCTCTTTCATTCGCATGAAGGTGGCGTCGGGATCCGTATTGGAAAAGCTGTTCCTCTCCCCCAGGATCTGTTCCTGCTCCTCATATTGCTTCAGCTTATCGGGCCAGTTCTTCTTCGCATATCTCACTTTCTGCTTTACCTTCTGGCTGGCAGTACTATCCTTCAAAGCCAAATCAATTTCCTCGATCGCCTTGCGTACCTCCTCCGGGTCAATCGTCTGGAACCGGGTCGGGGCGTTGTCCTGCATTTCCTTCTCAGCTATTTCCTGGGTATAAGCCCAGAGTTCATCCAACTGCTTAACAATACGTTCCCGGCTTGCTTTTATGGCTTTACCCCATACAAACGTGTATCGATTGGCAGCAGACTCGATCTTGGTGCCATCGGTATAAACCCTTTGAAGATCAACATGGCCGCTCTCAACCATTAATAGAACCACTTGGCTGAACACCTTCTTGATCACCCCTTTTAACCGCTGCCTCCAACTTTCTGGAGGAGTAGACATTGCATAAGTACCCGTAAACCAGAACTTTTAATAATAGGCGCGGATTATAACTTGGCGCACCACCCCCCTGGTATTTGCCCAGCACCGGGTCAATATCTATTTGGTTAATAATTTGATTGACTACCCGGACTGGATGATTCTGATCGATCATGTCTTCAAGCCTGGGAGGGAGTACCATCAGCTGGTCCTGATCGTACGGCTTAAATTTGACTTGTGATTGTTTCATAATCCAAAGCTAATAGTCATTATTCAATAGATTATGAACACGTTATGAGGATTTGTAAACAATAAACCCTTGGTTGTCAACACATAAAGAGGTTTCCTTTATGAGACAGCCTCGTTCTGACCCACAACCTAAAATTTCAATTTTACCTCGATTAAAACCGGCCCATCGTCATCAGAAAGATTCTTCCTGAACGCCAGCATTTTATCGCGAAGTGCATGATTCGTGAAAACGGCTTTATCAATCAATGGATTATCGAGTACCGACTTGAGCGTATTGGCTTCCTGAATCCTGTAAATTGAACCATCCTGATACCTGTGTGGCCAGAAAGGAGCACCACCATCCAGATCATTGGGGATTCCGGCAGTATGCAGATCTATATTAAATGGTAAGTGATAAAGCAATCCGGTTTTCTTGTCCATATACATCAGGTGCAACCGGCTTTTGTACGGCCCATTAAGGAACAGATAATCTGGTGTTTCCATCCATGTTTCCAAATGAAAGTTCGGGTCTGCCATCGTCCATTCCACTTTACCATGAGGATCTTTAAAAATAATTCGAGGCTCAATGGAGCGATTTGAGCGGATGGCATAGACGGTATCGAAATACCCCTCATTTATTCTTAGTTCATCATTGATGTAATAAAACACTTTACCTCTAACCGTCATGCTAATCTTTAAATTATCCCAGTTACGTCTCAGCAATTTTCCGGTAGTTTTTCCATCCCAATCGAAAAAAATAATGCCGTAATTATCCACCAAAGGGCTATAAGATGAAGTAAAGAACCCAATTATTCCACCTTCGAAAGTATCAATTTTCCATGCCGCACCCGGAAGTCTGGTTTCCCCAACGAGTTTACCATCGAAACCGAATCGAATGACTTTCTTCATGTCACTGATTAATACGTATTTCTCATCCTTTGTTATCCGAACATCGTATGGACGGAAATACTCACCGGGTCCTGATCCGTTATGGGATATGCTTCTGAGAAATTTTCCCTGGCGATTAAATAATAGGATCTTGGGTTGCCTCAAGTCATAGATCAGGATGTAGTTCTTTGATATTGAATATTGTTCAATTCTACCGATCAAGCACTCAGGATTACTTTCCAGTTTAATGTAACTGATATCACTAGCCATCTGGCTTAGCGTCAATTTAGATTCAACCGTGAGGTCCTGCGACAGGTCCAGTACGATCAAATCTTTAGCGATTTTAACAGGTTGGGAACAGGAAACCACCAGGGTTGACAAAATGATAAAGGCAGAAAATTTCAGGTTCATTTGGGTTGTATTTAGGTGTTTTCGGTTTCAGGCGGGAATCAGCCATTTTCCAGTCTAATAAACTGAACCTCTGGAGATTATCGTATTTACGATTGGAAATATCCGACTCTACATTTTCAATTTTAATTCGATTAAAACCGGTCCATCGTCATCAGAAAGGTTCTTTTTAAACGCCAGCATTTTATCGCGAAGCGCCTGATTCATGAAAGTGGATTTATCCACTAAAGGATTATCCAAAACCGACTTCAGTGTTCGGGCCTCCTGAATCTGGTAAAGTGACTCATCCTGATCAATGAGTGGCCAAAATGGAGCACCGCCGTCCAAATCATTCGGGACCGCCTCTCTTCGCAGTTCTTTATTGAATGGAATGTGATAAAGCAATCCGGTCTTTTTGTCCATGTACATGGTATGCATCCGGTTTTTATAACACCCTTTGAGAAACAGGAAATCCCGTGTTTCGATCCATGTTTCAAAACAGAAATTCGGATTATCACCTGAAAAATCTTCTTTTGCATGCGGGTCAATAAGTACTACTTTTGGCTCAATTGAACGGTTTGGACCAACTGCATAGACCGTATCGAAATATCCCTGATTTATTCTTAGTTCATCGTTCATGCAATATAACATATCCCTTCTGACAGTTGACCTGTGTTCTATTTTGGCCCAATTACGTCTCATCAATTTCCCGGTTATTTTTCCATTCCAATCGAAAAAAACGATGGTAAAATTGTCCATTGCAGGACTATAGTTTGAATTGAAGAACCCAATTAAACCATCATTGTAAGTATCAATTTTCCAGGCTATGTGAGGAAGCTTGGTTTCACCAACAAGTTTGCCATCGAAACCGAATCGAATGACTTTTTTTATATCATTCATTAAAATATACTTCTCATCCCTGGATATCCGGACATCGTTTGGATGATAGAATTCTCCCGGTCCTCCTCCTTGTTGCGAAATATTCCTTAGAAATTTTCCCTGGCGATTAAACAGAAGCACCTTGGGTTGCTTCATGTCAAAAATCAGAATATAGTTATTTGTAATTGAAAATTGGTCAATCGTCTTTATGAAACACTCCGGATTACTCTCCAGCTTGACATACCTGATATCAGTCGCTATCTGGCTTAAAGTCATTTTCGATTCAACCGTGAGGTCCTGCGACAGGTCTAGTACGGTCAAATCTTTTGCGGTTTTAACGGGTTGGGAACAGGAAACCGCGAGGGTTCCCAGGAGAATTATGGCAGAAAATTTCAGGTTCATGGTGGTTTTATCAGGCGTTTTCGGTTTGAGGCGGGAAATATTCATTTACCACTGTAATAAACGGAACCTATGGGGATTATAGTATTTACTTTTGGAAAATTCGGTCTATACAGGAATTCAAAATATCCTGTCACCCCTAGGGGTTCCGTACCACCAATGGAACGTATGAATTACCGCGGTTTTCATTATGCCGCCCATGACGGGTTTGGCAAATGAACGATTGAAAGGCCAGTCTGACGGGGTTGACGCCAGGGTTATTGAAATGAAAATCCTGACTGGGTTGCCATAACAACTTAGCAGCAACCCCTCAGGGGTGGTATTTCGAAAGCAATGAAATGGTAAGGAGCTGTCCGAAACCCCGTTAGCGGTAATATGAATCTAATATAAGAGGCTGTCCTTTTGAGACAGCCTCTTTTTCATTAATTCAGCAATTCTTTATACTGTGGTTTTCGTTCTGCTCGTACTTCACCAATAAACTTTTCATAAAGAGAAAATTTTTCGTCTGTCTTTTCTTTTTGAGATTTTAGAAGTAGATATTTCTTTTTCACTTCTGCCAAAATCTCATTTTTGTACAATCTGGATTAACATCTTTAATATTCTTTAATTTTCAGTTCACTTTTTCCGGTATTCTTAATTCTAAAAGAGGCAACTAAAGTAGTATCCCTATTAATCTCTCCAAAATCAACCACCTTATTTTCAATGCTTAATTCCGTAGTAATAACAATTTCAGGTTCTTGAATGGCAATATTCTTCACTTTGCCAATATTACAGGAAACAGTTATGAAAATAAATATTATTACAGTAATTTTCGACATAAGAAGATACATCATTTTTGAAAGGTATTTTTCAAGAGTGTTACCTGGGTAAAGTAAACTTGTAAACCCACATTGCATTTGCTTCTTCATCAATAAAAACATTGGAATAATAAAAGGGTTCTTTATAATACCTTACCTGAAATCCTTTAGGGACATTAATATCTCCAAAAAGATCACCATGACCATATATCTGGAGACCGTCATATTTGCAACTTGGATTTTTGAAATAACTCCGAAAAAGAAGACCAGTTTCATCTATATATTCTATCCAATCATAATAACTGAATTTTAACCTGTCGGCTTGCATTCTAACAATATCTCTACCGGAATAACCTTGGTAATCACATCGCATTTCTTGACCGGCAAAACCAAATTTGTTGATTAACTTCTGCTTATCATCATAGTAATATATCAGAGAATCTATTTCATGCCCAACATACATATTATCATTCAGATCAAGATCATAAGAAAAGAACTCAAATTGACTTAAAAAGCTATAGTTCAATAATTCAGGTGTTCTCCTTCCCTGAAGTTCGAGAAATTTTCCGGATTTTGAATCAAACTTGGCCAGGGTAAAGCATTGCAAGTAATGATCAATCGATGAATATGGACTATAGATTTCAGGATAACTACCACCAACCGGGATATAAAAATATCCTCGGCCGAATCTCAAAATGAATTTCAAATATTCAATAGAATAAAGTCCCAGGTTTGAAGGATTAATATCTTTCTCGGGAACTGGAGTATCTCTAAGATAATGCTTTTCTAGCAAAAAACCATTTTCCCTTTTCCAATTTTTATCAAAAACATACACATTATAGTTTGGGCCCATGAAATATGCATTTCCTGATTGGTCAAATTGGAACGCATCAATGGCCGAAACCGGCAATTCCAAAGGACCTTTGCCCCTCCCAACTTTTCTATTTAATAACTTGCCATTTAAATCATATTCAAATACCCAGCAGAATCTATAATCAACAAAATATTGTCGGTTACCTCGGAAATATATTGATCCTTGAAGGGAGGAATTTGCATTCTCAAGACAAACTTTATTTAGATCGATTTTATCTATTTTTAAACTCTTTTTTCCTTTAATAGGGCAATTAAAGCTTTTTAAATAGGCTTTTCTTGTTAACTTTTCGCCCGATTGATTACAAGATCCAACGGCGAAGAGTAGAAATATGATTGGGAATGTAAAATAGATGAGAGGAAGTAATTTGTATTTCATTTTCATTTTTACAAAAATTAATTGGAATTACTACCTAAATCCGGACATTGAGTTAAGCTAAGCTGCATTTTTAAAATTACTACTAATTATATGATATTCTTCAATTGGCTGAAAATTATGAAATATGAATTACATTCTAAATGTGGATTATATAGAATTTCGCGCTTCTACAGATATTCAATTAAATACCTTTCCGTGTGGAGGTATATATAAATTTTCTAATGGTCTGATTATTCCTGAACCGATTATTCGGTAACTTTATAAAAATTGCTGAAATGGAAATCCTTTTTACTCTAATGGTGCTGTGCCAATCCGTAACACTTGCTTACCCACAAATTCAACCTCCAATCAGGCTTGATATTGCAAAAGCCATTGAAACGACAGGGGAATGCAAACTCTCGTCGATCGCAGATGAGATTCGATATGTGCCGTTGGAAGCAAAGAAAGAGTCGTTCATCGAAAATATCGAACAATATGCCATTTCGAACGATCTGATTCTGATTGCAGATAAGAAGGTTGGTAAGGTGATGAAATTCGACCGCACCGGCCATTATCTTGGCGATATGATGGTCAAAGGCAAAGGTCCAAAGGAATTCATTCAGATTGACGGACTCGATTTTAATTCCAGGGGAGAGATTCTGGTACTCAAGGATGGTTCGGCGATAAATATCTATTCCGAAAATGGCGATCTGCTTAAAGGATTTCATTATTATGGATATTCAACCGGACGATGGCTAACCGATGATAAAATCCTGCTGGTTATGGATTACTTGGTTTCTGCAGGGAAAGTACTGGTAATCCTGGACAAAAACGGGAAGGAATTAGCGGTACCTTTAAAAACACCACTGGATTTATCGGCAGCGTCAATGCGGACCCATTACCGGATATCCAGTTGTGCGGAGGGTTATTACTACTTTGATGCACTGTTTGATACAGTTTATACGATCAATAAAAAAGGGGAGGTCTATCCAAGATGCGTTTTCCTTCATCGAAAGGACCATGTCACCCAAAAGGAAATGCTTACCACATCAGTCAAGGGCCCTCCGTTAAGCGTAAGTAGTGATTTGGCTATTTCAGGTCAGAAATATGAAATCCTGAACTATTTCGACTACAAAGATAAGATCCTCTTATCGGGATCAGTAGCCAGAAATAACACTGTTTTTGAATTCGACAAACGAACCGGAACGGGAATTTCGTGCGGGAAAAGCATCTATTATGGTCTGATCAATGATTTAGATAAAGGACCGGAATTCTTTCCAGTAACTGTTCTTTCAGATGGTTCCGCAGCCAAATTTCTCAGAACCCAGTATGACCTGATCCATTACATTGATTGGGTATTTCCTAAATCCGGCCAGGTTGAAAAGGGCAGTTATGATATCAACCTTTTTCAGAAGCTTGCTGATTATGGAAATCCGGTGTTGATGATGGTAAAATAGGGGCAAAAGATTTCTTTGTCATTTTCCAACTAATTCTCTATTCTTCTTTTCTTTCAACCGCTCAGCCCTTATCTAAGACTGCGAACAGACAACATCAACGAAGAAAACAAAATAATTGTCAGTATTGACAAAACATCCACCCTGACCAGAGAAAGAAGAATCTTCAATAATGTTTAATTCACAAGTCTTAATTTTTAAGCCCAATTTATACTTTAGAAATTTGAAAGGGGGGTTACATAAGTCGCGCGGATTATAAAGAACCATGCCTTTTTTTTCGGAAATTCCCACCGTCCATCATTCCTCACTAGTCCGGTTTTTACTCCTCAAAAACAATGCTCTTCCCAACGCTAATGTAACCCATGAAATTTCAGAGACGCGGGAAATAATTCGTAGGATTGATCCTAATTCAGGATTATTCGCAGTCAGAATCTTTTGTAGTGCAATGGACATGAGGTTTATTGTTATCAATAGAATCAATACGATTGTTGGCCATTTAGGTCACATTATCCAGTCCCATCTCTGATCATCAGCAAAACAGAACAAGTTAGTACCCAATCCAACCAATTTGATGCATACGGATATCCGATACGTATACTATCTTGAACCCGATAACCTAAAAACCAAACCATGACCTCCAGCAGAGACTTTACAAGGGCAGGATGGAATATCGGGTGATTACCGGCTAAAATGATTTACCTATGAAAATTCAACTTGCAGCTTGTCTGTTTCTTCTGATTGGTCAGATATTAACCCCGGCGCAAAAACCAGCACCATGAAACATCCCATTATCGTTGGCCTCACATTGATTGTTACTTCAATCACCGGCCAGTGGCGTTCGGAGCCGCCAGCCGATTGTCCGTTTAAACCCTCGGCGTCTATTACTGGCATTGAGTTCACCGGGCGACATGCCGAATACACCGAGGCCGACACCTGGTATCCGTCGTGGGCGTCTGATGGCAATTTGTATTCTCCCTGGACCGATGGCACTGTCAATGGCCTGTCGTCCGGCTCGGGCGGTGACAACGCGGCAACCGGTCATGCTACGATCATTGGCGATGATCCGCTCAAACTATCCGTGATCAACGAGGGCGTCTTCAAGAGTAGTCCCCGCCCCTACGAAGGCCGCTATCCATGTGGCAGCCTGGTTTATAACGGCGTATGGTATTACGGCACCTATTGCCTGCATCCCTCGTGGCGGGAAATCCGGAATGAAATCCCTTATAACTGGCCATGGCTCGGCCCGATCCCCGGCTTCCGCTGGTCAACAGATTTTGGCAAGACCTGGAACGAGACCCCGTGCACGCCGGCCAAGCCGCTTTTTGGCGAATCCGCCTTGAAAGGCGAACCGGTGAAAATCGGGGCACCCCATTTTGTGGACTTCGGCAAAAACATGGAACATTCACCCGACGGCAAGGCCTATCTGACTGGTCATGGTGCATCGGTTGGACCCGAAGGCCGCCGATTCGCCTATAACAGCTGGATGACCGGAGATGAAATCTATCTGGTGCGAGTGACGCCTGGTATCGAAACCATTAACGACGTCTCCAGTTACGAGTTCTTCGCTGGCCCCGACGCATCGGGCAAGCCAATATGGAGTCGCAACTTCAGGGAAATCAAACCGTTGGTCAGCTGGAAAGACAACATGGGATGCGTGACCATGACCTACAATGCGCCTTTGAAAAAGTACCTCATGTGTGTGACCGACGGCGGCAACACGGTGGATTATTTCAATACCTATATCCTGGAATCTGACCATGTCACCGGACCATGGAAGCTGGTTACCTATATGAAGCACTTCGGACAGCAGGCATATTTTGTCAACATCCCCTCCAAGTTTATCAGTGAGGACGGACGCACGATGTGGCTGTGTTATTCGGCCAACTTCGCCGCCGGTTGGGGTAAGGTGGACATCCAATCCCGGCCGGAAGGCAGCAAATATGCCATGTGCCTCCAGGAGGTGAAACTGCTGGGGCTGAGATAGTAATCATACCTCCCCGCCATTTGATCCCTGATGCTTTTATATTTTGGGTCGTTGGCCAGGTTTGTTGATTCGCGGGGATCCTGGCTGATATGATACAATTCTTCGACTTCAGGTTCAATGTTCACGTAGCGTAAATATTTCCATTCCTTCGAGCGCACCCCCCTGCTGTCAGGTATCGGAGTTTCAACCTTAATAATATCCACATGCTCCATGAAAAAATCCGTCCTGGTTGGAGCATCCTTTCCTCTGATAAAGGAGGATAAGCTCATTCCATCCATGACATCCGGAACCGGGATGCCTGCCAAATCCAGTATTGTGGGAGCAATATCAATATTCAATGCAAGATCGTCAAGCTTTACCCCCTTCAATTTAGCGGGTATGCCGGGCTCGTAAATGATAATCGGGACACGGATGGATTCTTCATACAACAACCACTTTCCGCCAAGACCGTGCTCACCCCACATATAGCCGTTATCTGACAGGTATATGATTACGGTATTCTTATCAAGCTTCAGGTCCTGAAGGCTTTGCAATATTTCTCCCACCGACCGGTCCAAGCTTGCTACACATCTCAGGAAATTCTTCTCGAAATTTTCTTTAGTGGCTTCATCCTTTCTCTCATCAAAATAACACCAGCGGTTCAATGAATTTTCTTTCACAGCCGGCGATACTGCCAGGTAGCTTTCGGGGGTATCCGTCGCTCTTTTGGGAATGATCACGTCTTTGAAAAGATCCTTGTCACGTGGGTCAGGCTGATAGGGATGGTGGGGTGCTTTAAAGCAGACGGTAAGGCAGAACGGTTTATCGGTTTTGCTGGATTTGAGAAACTCCCGGGCTTTGCCAGCCAGCCATTCTTCGTTGTGTACCTTACCGCTGTCGGTTTTATGAAAGTAGCTCCCCTGGTCGGCCCATGCATTGAAAAGGTCAAAAATATTCTCGGTGCCTTCCGTGCCCATGCCCCATTTCCCGAGTACCGCAGTCGTGTATCCATTGTCGTGTAATAATGCCGGATAGGTTTTTACGATGACATCAGGAGCCAGCGGGGTGTTAAAATGGTTCATCTTATGCGTACTTGCATATCTTCCGGTCATGATACTTGCCCTCGAAACGGCACAGATGGGAGAGGTTACGAAAGCATTCCGGAAGTATACACCCCTGCTGGCCAGCTTGTCGATATTCGGGGTTTTCAATTCAGGGATAATCGGTTGGTCGGCACAGCTCAACTGGTCCCATCTCTGATCATCTGCAATCAGAATAAGGAAATTCGGCCTTTTAACACTCTTTTCCGTGCAGGCTCCCAAAAATATCATCGGGAAAAGCATAAGCAGCTTGCTGCTGAATTTCGCGTCACACATAGTAAGCGTTTTGTTAATGCAATATGGCCCCTTTTTCATGATTTTGTTAACTTAATTCAAAACACAACAAGTTAGTACCCAATCCAACCAATTTGATACATACGGATATCAGATACGTATACTATCTTGAACCCGATAAGCTAAAAACCAAAACATGACATCAAGAAGAGACTTTACAAAAACGATTTCCATTGGATCAATGGGAGCCCTTGTGCTCGGAACAGCTGCCTGTGCGCCGGCCGAAAAGAAAGATGAAAAAGTGGTTTGGCCTTCCGATAAACTAAACATCGCATTTGTAGGGATTGCGGGGAGAGGTGGCAGTAATTTAAAGTCATTGAAAGACCAGAATGTCGTTGCCCTGTGTGATGTGGACTGGAGAGAGCGCCAGCAAAAATCATTCGATGCTTATCCCAAAGCCAAACGATACAAGGATTTCAGGGAGATGCTCGAAAAACAAAAGGATATCGATGCGGTCGTTATTTCCACCCCCGACCACAACCATGCGGTGATAGCCACGATGGCCATAAAAATGGGCAAGCATGTTTATTGTGAAAAGCCGCTGGCCCACTCTGTTTTTGAAGTCAGGGAAATTACCAGGCTGGCAAAGGAATACAATGTACAAACACAGATGGGGAACCAGGGCCATTCGTGGGATAGCATCCGCCAGTTTTATGAGCATATCAAGGCTGGAACCATTGGCAAAGTCACAGAGGTTCATGCCTGGTGCGACCGGCCTGCCGGAGGAGGATCCGTTTCGTTCCCACATGGCATTGCCCGACCAACCGGAGATTACAAAATCCCACGGCAGCTGAACTGGGACTTATGGCTCGGTCCGGCCCAGAACAGACCTTACCAACCTGATTATCTTCCGATGAAATGGCGCGGGTTTATCGATTTCGGTTGCGGTGCATTGGGCGATTTTGGTTGCCATACCCTGGACCCGGCATTTTGGGCATTGGATCTGGGAAGCCCTGACAGTGTGATCGCCAGCACTTCCAACTTGCTTCCGGAAGTTAAATACGATACATACGCTACCGCATCAATCATCACCTATAAGTTCCCGGAAAGGGGGGATCAGCCGCCCGTAAAACTCACCTGGTACGACGGCGGCCTGCTCCCGCTGAATGACGACAGGCTGAGGGATTTGAAATATGAGGACGGCTGTGGGGCACTGCTGATCGGAGAAAAAGGCATCATCACACATGGTTCCCACGGCGCCGGTGATTTTAAAATCATGCTTTTTGATAAGACGCAGGAAGCAGGAACCCCTCCGCAGCTGGTTGAGAGGAGTAAGGGACATCATGCCGACTGGTTGGAAGCCATTAAAACAGGAAAACCGGCCAGTGCTAATTTCAATTATGGCGGACCCCTGACTGAAACGGTCTTATTGGGGACAGCGGCATCATTATACCGTAACCAGGAATTGAAATGGGATAACAATGCCATGAGGATCACGAACCTGGATCAGGCAAATTCAT
>CAIXHD010000559.1 GCA_903919065.1 uncultured Bacteroidota bacterium | reverse complement strand
GATTGCTGCGTCTGTGTTTGCGCTACCTGTACCGCTGGAGTCCCGCGCCTTTGAGTATCGTAATTCACAGTCATGCGGCCGGCAGGAATTCTTTCAAAAACTTCTGCACCAGCCATGCGTTTTGATTCAAGAACCGGAGGAATGATATAAAGCACACCGGCTGCCCCTTTTTCCCTGATGAGGCTGATTCGTGAACTTAAACGGTAGGCATAGGTGGAGCCGAGATCAGTTTTCTGACCGGGCATAGGCTCATCAAGAAGAATTACCATCTTATTCGATAAGTCAATATCTTTAATATCATCCCATCCTTTATCTGGATTGGAGATTCCCAAACCGACAAAAACTGCTTCTCCGGCAAAGCTTCCGGAACTGGAAAAATTCCCGCCGAACGACTTTCCATAATAATATACTTGTTCGCCTCTTTCGCTGACCACCCGAAGTTTTGTATTGGGTTCTGATACGAAAATCACCCTGAGCGGCAGCGTCTGGTAAAAGGACCCATCCGGCAGAATTGTTGACAAGCCTGCACTTTTGGCCCAGTTGCCAAGATATACTGTTGCAATTTCGAGCTCAGCCGATGGCGTCATTCTTCCCCTGAATTCAGGTGCTCCAAGGAAGCCAAGGTGGTACCGGAGTTCATCTTCAGTGATAGTTTTTAATCCCTTCTCCTGACCCCAGGCCAGTTGAAAGCCTGCAAAGAGTGTGATGATCAGAATTACCCCTGATGATTTTCTGATGATTTTCATGTTGTTTATGCTTCGTATAACATCTCAAATCCATAAAGCATCGCCAAAGTTTCGACTTCCCGTTTCAAATCGCCAAAGAAGGTGACACGATGCCAGCCCCATTGATCCCACTCATCAAGCAGCTTATAAATATCGCCCTTCACTTCAACGGCAAGCTTGCTGCGACAAGCCATGTCCTCATCAATATTTTCAACTGTAACTCCTTGGTGGAAAATGATTTGTTTTTTACCATGATCGAATTCGATGGTGGTTGTCATTTGCCCTACCGGCATGAGTGACCTGATTGAGGCACCCTTTCTGTCTTCTGAATGGCTCCGGATATGGAACGGGTTGTACGGTCCGTCGGGTCCGTATACTTTGGTCGGAGCAACACAATGCGCATAGATAATCTGATTTTTTGAGGTATCGATAACCGGATCTGAGATGAATCCCGGCCTGCCGGATTGATAAGTCATCATCAGTTTGGTTAGAGTTGATCGCTGATCAGCTTCGCAGGCACCCACAAAACCCTGGTCGTCCAGTTCCATGAAGCCAATGCATGGATAAGCACAAACCATTTTCTCGCTGTAAATCCCTCCAAGGCAATTGACTGTAATTGCTTGTGCATTATGATCTTCCATAACACCTGCCATGGCAAGATACATAGCTGCAGACTTTCTGATTTCATCAGTTTTGGGTTCTAATACCTTGCCGGCACGCTTGATCCACTCATCCGCTTTTGCTTCGTAATCTTTCTTGCTGACGGCATTATACCGATTATTGATTTCTGAGAAATCGATGCCCTTGACCTGGATTCCAAATACCTCCTGGAGTTTTAAATCCGGTGTTCCCCCGACTACCAGCATAGTGGAATTCGCAATCAGTTTCATGGTTACGAAGTAGCTCAGAGCTTTCTTCACATCATTGAAATCTGATGATGAAACCGGGATTACCGGCAGTTTCCGGCGATGTGCCCAGGCATAAGAGGTGAGAAATTCCCCGGATCCGGCATACAGGTGGTCAACCATAATCATAGGTTTACTGCTCTGCGCAAGCGTTTCAGAAAGATCGCCCCACAGGCATCCGACGAGGAAGTACAGATATCCGTCGACATTGGGATCTTCATCAACAATCCGCTTGGCTTCCGCTGCCGAACCTGCCATGGTGGACAAAAACCGGAAATCCACTTCAGGACATTCTGCCAGAAGTTTTTGCTTGTATTCAGCGATTTTTGCATCAAAATCATAACCGATATTTGGCCAGATAGGACCTGCCGGATCGGGGTACGCGAAAATTGTTTTCACTACCGGCTTAACTTTCGGACGCGATAAAACCGGTGCCATAGTAAAACTCATCGACGATCCGAGCATTGGGTAGAGTGAAAGCCCTGCTCCGCATACAGCGCAGCTGCTCAGAAAATTACGGCGGGAAAAATTCGTGCTCATAATAGGTTGATTTTCAGTTAAACCTGCTCTTCAGTTTCATGGTAGCTTCGATGTCAACAATTTCCTTTGGTACAGCCTTGGTGATCACTTCGTTGCCTGTGGGAGTAATCAATACATCGTCCTCAATCCGAACACCAATATTGATATATTTCTTAAAGATCGGTTCCACTTTTTCCATAAAGGCTTTCAATTCGACTTCGGGGACCATTTGTATCTTGTAGTTAGACTTATCAAAATAATTTGCCGGGAAATAGAGACCGGGTTCCATGGTATAAATCATGCCCGGTTCGAGAACCTCTTTTTGTCCACGAACGTAAGGACCGGCTACATCATGCACCACCAGGCCGATTGAATGATCCCAGCCATGCTGCATCCAGATAGTGCGCTGCCAATTCTGGAGTGTGTCCGTTATCAGACCGAGTGCAAATAATCCCTTGTTGAGTTCATTCGTAACGGCTACATCGGCTTCTTCCATGCCCTTTCCCGGCAGCATTTTGGCAATACCTGCCTTCTGAGCGTTCAGCACGATAGAATAAATTTCTTTTTGCTCCTTCGTGAATTTTCCTGATACAGGAATCGTACGGCTGATATCGGCTGTATAATTCTGATACTCTGCCCCGACATCAAAAACCATCATGTCTCCGGTTTCGGTCGTCCGGTCATTGGCATAATAGTGTATCGAGGTGGAATTCGGACCTGAGGCAGCCTGAATACCAAAGCTATAGCCGGTTGAGCCGAGTTTCTTAAAGGAATAATCCAGAATCAGCTCAAGATCCTTCTCATTCATGCCGGGCTCAGCCGCCTTCATCATTTCAACCAGCCCCAGGGCGTTTATTTCTGCTGATTTTTTAATCAGTCCGATTTCGGTCTCGTCT
>CAIXHD010000558.1 GCA_903919065.1 uncultured Bacteroidota bacterium | reverse complement strand
TCACGAAGCTCCGTCTCGGGGCGCTGGACGTATTTCCACCACTGGAACCCCGGACCAAACATGATCGGCCACTTTTGAATATAAACAACATTATCGCCCAATTCGGAGATGTTCTTTTTGATGGTCCGGCCAAGAGAATCTACTACGGTAAATACAGATACGATAGCGAAGATCCCAATGGTGATACCAAGCAGGGAAAGGATAGTGCGAAGTTTATTGGAGACAAGGGATTGTACGGCAAACGCCACACTTTCGCGGACTATCCGCACCCAGATCACAACAGCTTTTATTCCTATTTTCATGAAATGCAAAATTAGTCTTTTTTTAGGCAATGCAGATGGCCGTTAGGTTATAATATGCCTATTTTTAGTAAATTTGCCGGATTAAAATTTATGAGGGTGGATAAGGAAAAGCAAATAAGCAGCGCGCTGATCTCGGTTTACCACAAGGACAATCTTGATGGTATTCTCGCCAGATTGCACCAACTGGGGATTTCACTGATCAGTACCGGTGGAACAGCTGATTTCATTGAGTCTTTGAATTTGCCTGTTCAGCGGGTAGAGGAAATTACAGGTTATCCAAGCATATTGGGTGGTCGGGTAAAGACTTTGCACCCAAAGATTTTCGGGGGAATCCTGGCTCGGCGTGATCATCCATCCGATATGGAAAGCATGAAGTCATTCGAAATTCCTGAGATCGATCTGATCATTGTTGACCTTTACCCCTTTGAGCAGACGGTTGCTTCCGGTGCCACCCAAGCCGAAATCATTGAGAAAATTGATATCGGGGGGATATCCCTGATACGTGCTGCAGCAAAAAATTATGAAGATGTCATTATTGTTCCTTCGCGTGAGTATTATCCTCAATTGATGACCTTACTCGAGGAGAAAAATGGCAAGTCGGAACTGTCCGACCGGTATGATTTTGCTGTTGCCGCATTTGCTGTTTCAAGCGGTTACGACAGTGCCATCAGTAATTATCTGGCTGGCGAAAATCCGAAGAGTTTCAGGAAAGCCGCTGGTCCGGGCAATCATCTCCGTTATGGTGAAAACCCACATCAGAAGGGAACTTTCTACGGTAATCTTGAGGATATTTTTGATCAGATACATGGAAAGGAAATTTCCTATAACAACTTGCTGGATATTGATGCAGCAGTTTCGCTGATTGATGAGTTCGACGAAACGACTTTTGGAATTCTAAAGCATAACAATGCCTGTGGAATAGCTTGTGACAGCTCACTGACCGAAGCCTGGAATAAGGCA
This sequence comes from uncultured Bacteroidota bacterium, assembly GCA_903919065.1. Taxonomy (GTDB): domain Bacteria; phylum Bacteroidota; class Bacteroidia; order Bacteroidales; family UBA12481; genus UBA12481. Next base: position 716 of record CAIXHD010000558.1, on the reverse strand, counting down.
CTGGCCGCTGATCCTCTTTCAGCTTACGGAGGTATTCTTGTAACGAACAAGCCAATTGATGCGGTGACAGGCGCTGAAATAAATACACTGTTTTTTGAGATTATCATAGCACCCGATTATGATGTAAAAGCACTTGAGGTGCTGAGACAGAAAAAGAATCGCATAATTCTTGTCCGCAAACCTGCGAAAGCAACTCCGACTGTTCAGTTTCGCAGTATCCTAAACGGTGTATTGGTTCAGGATAGAGATCTTTGCAAGGAGACGCCGGAAAATTTAAAAGTAGTTACTCAGACTCAACCTTCACAAGCTGAAATAGAAGATTTGCTTTTTGCCAACACGCTGGTTAAGCATACTAAATCGAATGCCATTGTCCTGGTTAAAGACAAGCAGCTTCTGGCAAGCGGTACCGGGCAGACCTCACGCGTGGATGCCCTGAAACAGGCGATTGCGAAAGCTCAGAGCTTCGGATTTGACCTCCATGGTGCTGTTATGGCATCAGATGCATTCTTTCCTTTTGCCGACAGCATTGAGATTGCTTATCAGGCAGGTGTAACCTCGGTTATTCAGCCGGGTGGATCAGTCCGCGATCAGGACACAATTGACTATTGTAATTTTAACGGGTTGTCGATGGTATTTACAGGAATCCGTCACTTTAAACACTAAAAAACTGGGAGACAAAATATGGGCCTATTTTCCTTTTTAACACAGGAAATTGC
>CAIXHD010000557.1 GCA_903919065.1 uncultured Bacteroidota bacterium | reverse complement strand
GCTGGAGACCTGGATTGGCCGGGCAGATGCTGCTGGCGAGAAGGAAGTTCTGGGGGAGAGAATGGAAAAATCGAAGCGGAAGGTTGTTATACTGAAAGCTCGTGAGGCCCTGATTGCCTATCACGATATGCTCCATGAATATGCCATGAAAAACCTGCTTCAATACCGGGCTGACCATCCGGATATGACCTTGGAAACATTGCGCAGTAATTTGGGAGGGGAACGTAATCGCCAATGGGTTAATCTTGGAGGCCAGATTATGCCGGAGAAGGATTTAGATGCACTTCGTGCTGATATCGGATCCGGGAAACTGACTGCATGGGAAGGAATTCATGAGCGGTATGATCAATTATGGGATGCCTATCCACTGGAAAAACAGAAGCATGCCTATGCCACGTTGCTCTATTGTTATGGTACCGACCAGATTAGTGCAGATCAGTGGAATCAGGCAATTGACCGATCGATAGAAATTCAGCAATATATCTGTGATCAGGTATATCTGACGCGCAAGAAGGATTTCGATGATCCGTTCCGCAAGATGATTTATCGGAATGCGGCCGAAATGGAGGCTGCCATTGGAACGGTGGAGGATAACGATTTTATTCATCAGGTGCGGAGGGAGACGGAGGAGTTTGAAGTCTTTGCACTCGGCAACAAGAAGTAATTTTGCAAGGCAAAATTGTAGGGGCGGACCAATGTGTCCGCCCTTTTTTTTTCAATGTCCGCCCTTTTTTTTTAAACATCATCCGAAAAGTGTAAAATAATACAAAAACTCGTACGAAAAAATGTAAATTGCAACAAAATACGGAACGATGAACAGAGATAAACTGAACCATTTAATCGCCTGGAAGAGGTCTCCGGGGCGTAAGCCATTGTTGATCAGGGGAGCCCGACAGGTAGGTAAAACCTGGCTGATGAAGGAATTCGGAAGGACGCAGTATGCGCAGACAGTCTATCTGAACTTTGAGAAAAACAAGCGGTTAAAATCTTTGTTCACAGACGATTTCGATATCCGGAGAGTGATTATTGCTTTACAGATTGAATCGGGGGTAACAATTGATGCAGAGAATACCTTGTTGATTTTCGATGAAATACAGGAAGTGCCTGAGGCAATTACTTCACTGAAATATTTTCAGGAGGATGCTCCTCAATACCATGTTATTGCGGCAGGTTCTTTGCTGGGGGTGGCACTTCATTCACACACTTCTTTTCCGGTTGGGAAAGTTGAATTTCTGGACATGTATCCTTTAAGTTTCATGGAGTTCCTTGCTGCCAATGGGGAAGATGGATTATGTGAAATTTTGCAAACCACAGATTGGAAGTTGGTTGCGGCTTTTAAATCGAAATTAATTGAACGTCTCCGGCAATATTATTATGTTGGAGGAATGCCCGAGGCAGTTGACCATTATTGTAAAAATGGCAATTTAGGCGAAGTCCGTAATATCCAGAAACAAATTCTGGAAGCCTATGAACAGGATTTTTCAAAACATGCACCCCATTCGATTGTGCCACGTATCAGGATGATCTGGAATTCCATTCCTGCTCAATTGGCCAAAGAAAACAAGAAGTTTATATATGGTTTGATCAAAGAGGGGTCGCGGGCAAAGGAGTATGAGCTGGCACTTTCGTGGCTGATTGATTGCGGGCAGATATATATGGTAAATCGGATATCAAAACCTGCAATGCCGCTTTTGGCTTATGAAGACAGGGGCGCTTTTAAATTGTTTATGGTCGATATCGGATTGATGGCAGCTATGGGAGACATAGATGTTAAAACCTTGTTGGAAGGGAATGCGCTCTTCGCTGAGTTCAAGGGGGCATTGACAGAGCAATATGTTTTGCAACAGTTAGTTGGCACTGGAGATTATGTAACCTGTTATTGGTCAGCTGAAAATTCCAGGGCTGAGGTGGACTTCGTTGTTCAGGTGACTGGAATGATTGCTCCAATCGAGGTTAAGGCGGAAGAAAATTTGTATGCCAAGAGTTTAAAGGTGTACAATGAAAAGTATAGCCCTGCAGTATGCATTCGCACTTCCATGTCGGATTTCCGCATACAGGATTGGGTGATTAATTTGCCTCTTTACGCCATCGGCCAGCTAAAAAAAGTGCTGAAGGGTTGATAGATTTTTTAACTTTACTCCATGAACAAACGTGTATTTGTATCCGGTTGCTACGACCTGCTGCATAGCGGTCATGTGGCATTTTTTAAAGAGGCTGCACAGTTGGGGGATCTTCATGTGGGAATCGGTTCCGATGCCACCATTCGGGAGCTGAAGGGGCGCGATACCATCAACAGTCAGGAGGAAAGGCTGTACATGGTAAAATCTGTCCGTCACGTTACCGGTGCCTGGGTTAACCACGGATCGGGAATTATGGATTTTGAAGAGGATCTGAGGAGGTTTAAGCCCGATATTTTTCTGGTGAATGAGGATGGAAATTCGCCGGCCAAGGAGCAGCTTTGTGCAGAGCTTGGTATTGAATATGTTGTGCTGGAGCGCATTCCGGAGGCCGGTTTGCCTGCCCGCTCAACTACCAGTCTGCGCCGTTCGGATTCCTGCCTGTTGCCTTACCGGCTTGATCTGGCCGGCACCTGGATTGATCAGCCGTATGTGAATAAGTTTGGAACCGGATGGGCGATTACCATGTCGCTTGAGCCGGTGATTGATTATAACGAGCGCAGTGGTATGTCGACCAGCACCCGAAATGCAGCGCGCAAATTGTGGCCTTACCAGCTGCCGCCTGAGAAACCGGAGAAACTGGCCGAGATACTTTTCCGGTATGAGAATGAGCCGGGTCGCACGGAAGTTTCCGGTGCCCAGGATTCCATCGGGATATGCGTTCCCGGATTAGCCCGCCATTATTATGATACCGGTTATTGGCCAAAGAAGATCGAGACCTGTTACGACGAAAAGGTTCTGTCGTGGATCGAGGACCATCTGTTTATGGTATTATTATGGCCCCGGCCGGCAGGGTTCAGTCCGCTGGTTGGATCGCAGATTAATGAAGAGAACGTTAAGGCGCTGACTGCTGCTGCCGAGCAATGCTGGCCTGCGATTCTGAACCGCGACCTGCCGAACTTTGCCAAATTTTTCAAGGCCTCTTTTGATGCGCAGGTGAAGCTTTTTCCGTCGATGTATAACGATGAGATTGATAAGGTGGTTACCAGTTACCGTAATCATGCCCTGGCATGGAAACTGGCTGGTGCCGGCGGCGGAGGCTATCTCGCCCTCCTGGCAGAGAAGCAGATTCCGGGCACTATGCGGATTAAGATTCGCCGGCCGGGACTGATGTAGACCGAGGAGGGAAGAAAGACAATAGACAATAGACAGAAGACAGAAGACAGAAGACGAAGATCGATACACGAAAGAAAGATCGATAGAGTTGTCATTCCCGCGAAGGCGAAGCCGGAGGCGGGAATCCCGTCCCTGACCACGAAGTTTGTTTCGTGTCACGTGTTTCGTGTTACGAATTTCTTTATTTTGCAACATAGTAAGTATTCAATCCGTATACATACTATGTTGAAAAATGGATATATTAACTAAAATACGGAACCAGATTACTTCGGAAGAATTTGATTACCAGTTGCTGGTATCTTGTTTGTCGGAGTACGCCAATCCCAGGTCAAAAATCAGGGATTTATCAAGAAAAGGTATAATCATCCGGGTAAAAAAGGGCATCTATATATTTGGTGATCAGTATAGAAGAAGCTATTATTCCCGGGAAATCCTTGCCAACTGGATTTACGGACCTTCGCTGGTTTCTATGGAAACCATGCTTTCCTATTATGGTCTGATTCCGGAAAGGGTAGATGCGCTGACTTCAACCACTACCAAAAGGCCAAAGGAATTCAACACCCCTGTGGGGCTGTTTACTTATCAGCAAGTGCCGCTTGCCTGGTATACTATCGGAATAAACCGGATCGAAAACCCGGGAGGGATGTATCTGGCGGCGTCGCCTGAAAGGGCTTTGGCTGATAAAGTTCTTCATGATCTGCACAACCATCTTCAATCGCTTAAAGATGCATCGGCCTATCTTTTTGAGGATTTGCGTTTGGATGAGGATGGCTTCCGCCAGATGGATCCGGATATACTTTTCGAGCTTGCCCGAGTCGGGAAATCGCGTAAGACAGAGTTTTGTGCCCGTTTATTGAAGAAAATGAAGTGATTATGAATCAGGCAATTGAAAGTATGTTGGCTAATTTTCCGCGAAATAATTGGGAATCGCAGGTTAATGCCCTGAGGGAAGTGATTCAGGACCTGACTTTATTGGGATTGTGGCGGGGAAAGTTTTTTGAGCATGCAGCTTTTTATGGTGGAACTGCCTTAAGAACCTTGCATCAGCTCGACCGTTTCAGTGAAGACATGGATTTTTCGCTTATTGAACCTGATCCCGGCTTTTCTCTGGATCCCTATTTCCGTTATATCGAGGATGAATTGAATTCCTTCGGGTTTACTGTAACGGTTATGCCAAAAGTAAAGAGTCCCGAAAATCAGATCCATTCCGCTTTTTTAAAGGCTGATACTATCACGCAGGTAATGGTTCTGGATTCTTCAGTGGTGATCCCTTCAACCGGACCAATGATAATTCTGAAGATCAAGATTGAGATAGACGTAAATCCACCGGCTTTTTTTCAAACCGAAGTCAGACGACTTTTGTTGCCGATTCCCTTTTCCGTGAAAGCTTATACTTTGCCGTATTTGTTTGCCGGGAAAATGCATGCCATTTTGTTCCGTTCGTGGAAGCAGCGTGTTAAGGGTCGCGACTGGTACGACCTGATATGGTTTATTGCCAGGAAAGTTCCTCTGGATATGCGCCATCTCGAGGAGAGGATGCGTCAGACCGGTAACTGGACCGGATCCGCACCGCTGACTTCATTCGCTATTACTGAATTGTATTCAGAACGCATAGACCGGCTTGACATCGAACAGGCCAAGTTCGACTGCCGAAGGTTTATTCAGCGTCCTGATGTTCTCGACTCCTGGTCGAAAGATTTCTTCAAAGACCTTTCACCCATGATTTTGTACCAATAACTTTACCCTCGAAGAGTTGTCATCCCCGCGAAAACCTACCCTCGAAGCGTTGTCATCCCCGCGAAGGCGAAGCCGGAGGCGGGGACCCCGTCCCAAACCACGAAATCAAAAGAATGAAAATGAAAAGCTCAAAAGTTGAATCCGAATACCTGTCTCGCTCAGGATACGAAAAGCAATCCGGTCTTATAAAATACATCGTCGTTGATAATTTCCCCGAGCTCGGCCTTTTGACTGCCCGGCGATTTCTCGAATGGGTGGCGGAAAACCCAAATGGGGTGATCTCTTTGCCGACCGGCAAAACGCCTGAACATTTTATCAGCTGGACAAAAAAGCTGCTTCAGGAAAAGGGGGCACCATCGCTGCGTGGACTCACCTTTGTGCAGATGGATGATTTTTATCCTATCAATCCTAACCAGCACAACAGTTTTTGTCATTACGTTAAAGAGTATTATATCAAAGGCTTAGGTCTGGATCCGGCCAAGGCTTTACTCATTAATTCGGATGAGATCTCTCTTACTCCCCCCCTTCCTAAGGGGGGGCCGGGGGGGGTACTTAAGGGGCCGGGGGGGGTACCCGCAGGGAAATGCCACTACTCTCAAATCTTCCCCGACCTCACCATCGACCTTACTCTCCGTCACCGTGAGCCGGTAAGCCATCTGGAAGAGATGCAGCAAAAGGCAATTTTCATGATCGATTCGTGGTGCATGGATCGCGAGCAGCAGATCCGCGACCTGGGCGGCATTGGATTTTTCCTTGGCGGTATCGGTCCGGATGGGCATATTGCCTTTAATATCAAGGGGAGCGACCATCATTCCACTACCCGGCTGAGTCCGACGAATTATGCAACACAGGCTGCTGCGGCTGGCGATCTGGGTGGTATCGAGGTATCCGGCAAGCGGCATGTAATTACGATAGGCCTGGGCACTATCACGATGAATCCCGATGCCGTTGCCATAATCTTTGCAGCCGGTGAAACCAAGGCCCCGATAGTTAAGGCGGCCATCGAGCTGGAACCATCGGTTCAGTATCCGGGTTCCGTATTGCAAAAATTGCCTAATGCCAGGTTTTATCTCACGGCCGGGGCTGCGAGTCAGCTGAAGGATGTGCAGGAACGCTATTTTAACACCGGAGAGTGGACGATAGAGAAGAGTATCCGCAGCGTGCTGGAGTACTGTGAGG
>CAIXHD010000556.1 GCA_903919065.1 uncultured Bacteroidota bacterium | reverse complement strand
GCGAAATACTTCGAAGACACCGGGACCGACCTGATCCTCGGCCCCGTAGTCATTGATCCTGAGGATACGGGTTTTGAAAAAATTCAGAAGCTTGAATATCTCAGTCTCGTTGCTTCCTCGATCGGTGCTGCCGGAATTGGGCAACCCTTCATGGCCCAGGGACCCAATATAGCCGTCAGGGCCAGCGATTACAAGGAGATTGTCAGCAACCTGAACGAAAGATTTGCTTCGGGCGATGATGTATTTTTACTACAGGCAATGAGAGCAATTCCTGGAAAAAAGATCAATTACATCATGAATCAGGATGCGATTGTGCGCGCAAAACCGGCAACATCATTGAGGCATTTTCTGCAGCAGCGCCAACGCTGGGCTTCCAAAGCCTCAGGTTACCGGAACCTGTTTATGATCTTTACAACCTTATTGATTTTTGCTGCCAATCTGGGAATTCTGGCTGCGCTGATTATCGCTTTTATTGGTCAAGCTCCCTTTACGACCTTTTTTATACTTCTCGGAATTAAAACACTGGCCGAACTGCCCTTGCTATCAGCTGCCACAAAATTCTTCCGGTGCCCGAACCTACTCTGGTGGTTTTTACCGGTCCAGCTGCTTTACCCAATATATATTGTAGTGGCTGGTGTGCTTTCACAGGCGAGGCCGGTGAGATGGAAAGGCAGGAGTTAGGTAGGTAAGGACCAATGATGAGGCTCCAAAACCAATGTTGAATGTTGAATTTAAAAGATCAAGGTTCCCCCGGAGAGTTGTCATCCCGACGAAAGTCGGGACCTCGTTCCTTACAGCTGAACCACACCAGAACTGTTTGACTCTGTAATTTCAAAATTCAGCACTGGTCTTCAAATCTCTAACTTCAAACCCAATACCCGATACCCGATACCCGATACCTGATACCCGATACCCGTCCTACAAATTCCTCTTCGCCAGTATCCGTTTGGTAACCAAGTAGAAAATCGCACAATAGCCCAGAATCAGGGCAAGATTTAGCCACAAAGGCAGAGCCTTGGTCATATCATTAAGGCTTGTATTGGCTTTAAACATTTCGGTTATCGCATTATCAGGCAATGGAATAAACTTTGTAATAATGCGCATCGGGAAATACAACCCAATGTTAACCAGTACATATTTATTTAAAACCAGACGGATAATCGGCTCCAGAATAAACTGGTAAATAATCAGGAGGACCATACTGAGCGTCTTGTTCCTTAGCCATACCGCGAACATCATCGCAGCAATCATATGGCCGACAGCCTGAACAAAGTAAATGCCCAGATAATAGATCTGCGAGAAAACATCCTGGAAGGAATATCCCGTTGAATAGATAAATCCGAAGATCAGGCCGAACACGAAAACCATCAGGGTATTGGCCAGAGCAATACAAAGGATCACAAGAACCTTTCCATTGAGCAATTCATTCCGCGACAAACCATTGACCACGTGCTGGCGAAATGTATTATAGGAAAATTCATTGCCCACCAGGAAGATCACAATGATGGCCAGAAAAATATTGAACTTAGCAGCAAAATAGGAGAAAGTATGCCAGATCTGCGGGAAGTAGTACCATGTTTTCAGGTTTAATATATCCTGATTATTTGCAAATTGGGTACTAAGCTTTAGCAATGGAAATACGCTGACCGAAAGCAGGAAAGCTCCGGCATACAATATGGCAAGGATCTGAAATACCCGGTACGAAAGCACCTTAACCGATTCGATTTTCAGTAGTTTCATCATGGCTGCAGGGTATTATCTTGTTTTACCAACTCGAGGAACTGGTCTTCCAACCGGTTCTTTCTCACTTCGATCCGGTTTAATGCAATACCTTTCTCCATCAATTCCTTGCTGAGATCCCCGGTTTTAACTTCTCCTTTGAGAATAACCTTCAGATCCTCGTTTTCCCGTGTATAGGATTCAACTAATAATGATGCCGACAAGGCCGCACTGAGCTGATCGAGATTATCACCCGAAAGAATTATAACCTCCTTACCCTTGATCAGACTGTCGACTTCCCCTTCAGCCAGTTTACTTCCCTTTTTGAGGATGACTACATGCGTACAGACTTTCTCCACCTCATCCAGGATATGGCTGGCGAGGATGATGGTTTTTCCGGTGGATGCCACCTGACGGATCAGAGTCCGGACTTCAGCAATGCCTTCAGGATCGAGTCCGTTAGTCACCTCATCCATAACAAGTACTTCAGGATCTCCCAATAGCAAACTTCCCAGCGCCAGCCTCTGTTTCATTCCAAGCGACAGAGTCTGAAACCTTGACCTGCTTCGTTCATGCAACCCTACCAGCCTGATTACCCGCTGAATGTCCTTTTCATCGATGCCCTTAATCCGGCAAACGATTTTCAGGTTCTGCTCCAGGCTTAAGTATGGGTAGAAATTTGGTGTTTCGATCAAAGCTCCTATTCGCTTGTTGGCCTCCGGACCCGTCTCACCACCGAACCACTTAAAACTACCTCCGTTGGGACGAACAATCCCCATCAGCATAGAGAGGGTGGTAGTTTTTCCACTTCCATTGGGGCCAAGGATTCCATAAACCTGACCTGCACCCACAGTGAGGCTCAGATGATTGACAGCATGAACTGGCCCATAGGACTTATCCAGGCTGTCTGTTTCTAAAATGATCATGTAAATTGATTTGCTTGATTAGTTCCCCATTTCAGAGATAAACTTGATCCGGATCAAACGGATGTCCTCTTCGGTAAACTCGTTTTCACCAAGTTCCTCCAGGGCCTCCTCAATTGATTCAGATTTTGCCTCTTCCTTAAAATAGGTATAGATATTATCCTGATGATCCTCATCCATCATTTCATTGATGAAATAGTCAATATTCAGTTTGGTACCGCTATTGACAATAGATTCTATCTCCTTTAACAATTCATTCATCTCCAAACCCTTCGACTCAGCAATAACATCCAGTGGCACTTTTCTGTCAATACTCTGGATTACTGAGACTTTCAGGCTGGATTTGTTCACGATTGATCGCACAACCAAATCCTGAGGTCTTAAAATCTCCTTCTCCTCGACGAATTTACGAATCAGGTCGACGAATTCTTTCCCGTAACGTTGTGCCTTACCCAGACCAACGCCGGTCATATTTGCCAATTCTTCTATTCTGATAGGATAGTAGATAGCCATATCTTCGAGTGACGGATCCTGGAAAATAACGAAAGGAGGCAGATTATGCTTCTTCGCAATTGTTTTCCTCAGGTCTTTAAGCAAACTGAACAGTTCCGGGTCAACAGCCCCTGAGCCACCACCACGCGGCGCTTTCTGCTCGTCCGATTCATCATAGTTCTGGTCCTCTGTCAGCATAAACGATTCGGGGTTTTCAAGGAACGCCCTTCCAACATCGGTTATTCTGAGCGTTCCATAATTATCAATATCTTTTTCAAGCATCTGAGCAATCAGGGCCTGCCGCAGAACAGCCACCCAAAACCGCTCATCCTTATCTTTTCCCTGACCAAAAATCTCGAGATGATGATGCTTGTAGGTCCGGATTGCCGAGTTCACCTGGCCGGTGAGCACTTTAGCCACATGCTCAGGCTTGAACTTTTCCCGCACTTCCAATACAGCATCCAATGCTAAAGCAACATAATCTCTTCCTTCGATCTGTGTTTTCGGATCCAGGCAATTATCGCAATTTTCACAATTTTCCTGATGATATTCTTCGCCGAAATAGTGCAGCAGCTGTCGCCTCCTGCATATTGAAGACTCCGCATAAGAAGAAGTTTCATGAAGGAGTTGACGACCAATTTCCTGCTCGGCTACTGGTTTTCCCTGCATGAACTTCTCAAGCTTCTGTATATCCTTGTAACTGTAGAATGTGATGCACATTCCTTCGCCACCATCCCTGCCCGATCTTCCGGTTTCCTGATAATAGCCTTCCAGGCTTTTGGGAATATCGTAATGCAGCACATACCGTACATCAGGCTTATCGATTCCCATACCAAATGCTATGGTTGCCACGATAACATCCGCTTCTTCCATCAGGAACTTATCCTGATTTCCGGCGCGTGTAACCCCATCAAGACCAGCATGGTAAGGCAATGCTTTAATACCATTCACCACTAATGTTTGAGCAAGCTCCTCAACCTGTTTTCTGCTAAGGCAATATATAATACCCGATTTGCCGGAATTTTCCTTTATAAACTTTATGATTTGCTTTTCCGGATCAACTTTCTGGCGCACTTCATAATAAAGGTTTGGCCGGTTGAAAGATGATTTAAATACGTCGGCTTCCAGAATTCCCAGGTTTTTCTGAATGTCATTCTGTACCTTAGGGGTAGCTGTAGCGGTAAGCGCCATGATCGGTGCACGACCGATCTGCTCGATAATCGGACGTATCCGCCGGTATTCAGGCCGGAAATCGTGTCCCCATTCTGAAATACAGTGCGCTTCATCTATTGCATAAAACGAAATCGTTTCGCCGGTAAGGAATTCCGTATAATCAAGTTTGTTCAGGGATTCCGGAGCTACATAAAGCAATTTTGTCTTATGGCTTTTCACATCTTCCAGTACCCTGTTAATCTGAACCTTGGTCAGGGAAGAGTTTAAAAAGTGTGCAATTCCGTCCTCCATGCTGAATGCACGCATGGCATCAACCTGATTTTTCATCAATGCAATCAATGGGGAAATCACTATTGCGGTTCCCTCCATGACCATTGCCGGCAATTGATAACAAAGCGATTTACCTCCGCCTGTGGGCATCAGGACAAATGAGTCCCGGCCTGAAAGGACGTTACGCATAACGCCTTCCTGATTATCCTTAAAAGTATCAAAACCGAAATGGGCTTTCAATATCTCGTGTAACTTCTCCGTGTCTGCAGCCATCCTTCAAATAATTACTTCAAATCTACGTTAATTGTTTCTGAAACCGGACTTCTAAAGATGATCGCCGGGTAAACTTTCTTATTACTACTTTTGTAAACTAAATGTACTAATTATTAGTATTCAAAATTCAAACGCTTAAAAGTAATCATGATTGCCCCATCAGAAATATTATCCATAGCCAAAGAAACACTATTAACTGAAGGCCAAGCCATTATAGATATTTCTGAACAAATCGGGGATTCATTACTTAGAATGGTTGAAAAGATTTGTTCATCAAAGGGTCGGATTATCCTGACCGGGGTCGGAAAGAGCGCTCATATTGCACAGAAAATCTCTTCAACCCTGAATTC
>CAIXHD010000555.1 GCA_903919065.1 uncultured Bacteroidota bacterium | reverse complement strand
GCCAGAGTTTCTGTTTTTCATGCCCGCTTCCTCCGGGGGTCTTTTAGAGGATGGAATTACGCAGGAAAGGATGGAAGACCCCCGGAAAAGTGAGCGGTAACAGATGGGCTGTTACTTGATTATCTTCGACAAACGATAATGACAAAAAACAAAAAACACTTACCTTAGTGTCTAATGCTTAATACAGTTAACGGTGGAAAGGTTACCCCTGTTTGAGAAAAAAATTATAAAAAAAATTTCCGAACAACGTTTGGATACTATTATTCAGGCACTTAGCGCTCAAACCGAGCGCGAGCAGAACCCCGGATTTATGACCGGCCTGGCCGGTCAAGCCATATTATTGTACTCCTACGGTAGAAGTTTCGGCATTTCGAGATGCGAAAATCTTGGTTTTCTTGCCCTGGAACGTGCCTTGACCATGGTGAATAACGGTTTTTCCATTCCTTCTTTCGCAGCTGGTATCGCCGGTATTCGATTTTCACTTAAATATCTGTCCCTTAGAGGATATATCTCGGAATCTGATGGCTCGACTCTCGACGAGCTCGGTCCATACCTCGATAAGTTTGCAGAACAACGCTTCGCAATTGGCGACTATGACCTCCTTCATGGTGCCCTCGGCATGTATCTCCACGAACAGCGCTACCCACAGGAAGATGCCGAAATAGCTCCCAATGACCTTGTCATCCCCGCGAAGGCGCAGCCGGAGGCGGGGACCCCGTCCCTGACCACGAATTCTGCCATGGGGACCCCGTCCCTGACCACTAATGCTGCCACGGGGACCCCGTCCCTGACCACGAATGCTGCCATGGGGACCCCGTCCCTGACCACCATCTTAAACAATCTCGCCATCGTCCCTTCCCCTGGCTACAGAGCCTGGCAAGCCCGACACCCCCAGACTGGTACCCCGGAAATCAACCTCGGACTCGCACACGGAATCCCTTCCGTTTTGTGGATGCTCAGCCGCCAGCCACAGTCATACATTCGCGACAACCTGTTATCCTGCGGGGTCGACTATCTGCTTTCCTGCCGGATGAACGATACTTCCAACGGTTCCTTATTTCCACATCGAATCATGGATGGTGTGCCTGATCAGCCCGGACGCCTGGCCTGGTGTTATGGAGATCCCGGAATTGGGGCCGCCCTCTGGCAAATAGGGTTAAGCTCAAATCGGCCCGACTGGCAGGCTGATGCTATAGGAATACTTCATAAGGCTGCCTCACGTCGCGAAATGGAGCCTAACAGGGTGATGGATGCCTGTATCTGTCATGGTACCGCCGGACTGGCCCTGATCTTCTATAAAATGGCTCTGCTCACAGGTCACGAAGAACTGCTGGAGGCAGCCGAATACTGGACGCACGCAACACTCGACCATGGACAAAAATCTGACGGCGCTGCCGGTTACGAGTTCCTTACCACTGGTGATCGCTTTGTTCCATCCTACTCACTACTCGAAGGTATAACCGGAGTGGGACTTACCCTACTGGCATTGCTTGACGCTGATACCATGGGATGGGAACAGGGTCTCCTCCTTTAAAACATAAGCACCTATCGGCTTAAAAGAAAAAGGCCCCGTACCAACTTGGTACAGAGCCTTTTTTATTTGTAAGTAAAGTGAGAGTTTCGTCTTCATCCCCCTCCTTCCTAAGGAGGAGCTAGGGGAGGTGGGGAGGTCTAGTAGAATTTATTCCGATTGTCAACAATCTTCGCATTTTTCTCGAGCGCGGCAAATACCTGATAGCCTGCACGTGAGGTATAACCCTGCTCCAGACGATTGATGCTTTCAGTGCGGTTAGCTTCTGCTCCTGCCTCAATGATGTTAGTAACCTGAATCACATATACACCGTTGGTTCCTTTGATCGGCTTGCTGATCTGATTTAGCGGCGAGTAAGTCATTACAGCACTGACATAAGGCTCCATGCCTAACCCATTGATGGTATAGGAGGTAAAGTAGGAGTTTGCGGCAGTGGATACGTTGGAGTTGAACTTCGGTGCCAGCGCTTCAAGTGAGTTGGCCGATTGAAGCTCCTGATTTGCCTTGGCAATCAGTAATTCGGCTTTCTTCTCGTTACGAACACTGTTCGAAATCTCAGTGCGTACCTGATCAATCGTTGAAGTTCCTTTTTCACGGACTTCAGTGAGTTTAGCTAATACAAAACGCGGACCGTATTCTTTCAGGTCGGAAAGTTCACCTTTTTTTGCATTGAAAGCCCAGCGAACAAGCTCGCGTGGGTTGTCCAGACCAGTGATGGTGGCATCGCCGTCACGCAGGTTGGTGGCAATACGCTTATTCATGTTCTCCTTGGTGATGCCTTCCTCAAATTTGGCTCCGTTATCATAAGTGGATGCAAATTTCGATGCAATATTATAGATGTCCTGTACAGTCTTGTCACTGGCAGTAATGGTGCGGTCGAGGTAAGCGATCTGAACTTTCCTGGAGGAAGCTGCCTGATCAAATATCTTGACTACGTGAACTCCGGCTCTGGATTTAATGGTAATCAAATCACCTTTCTTGGCCAGGAAACATGGTTTTGAAAACTCCGGAATCATCTTTTCATTGGAGAACCATCCGAGATCCCCTCCTTTGTCTTTGGTTCCATCAGTGCCGTAAGTGGCTGCAAGAGTGGCAAAATCCTGTCCTCTTTCGATAAGGCCTTTAATGCTGTCGGCAGTGATCTGTGCCTTATCAAAATCGGATCCGTTAACCGGAAGAATAAGTATATGGCTGGCTTTAATCGAGTCAGGTAGATTTTTTACATCGGTAATCCTGGCAAGTTTCCAGGTAAGGCCTTCCTGATACGGTCCGAATACCATGCCAGGCTCAGCGGTAAATGACCACAGACGAACAGCTTCGCTAAGGGTTTCCGGTGCAAGAAAGGCTTCATTGAAGGAGCTCTCGGCAGTTGCTGCAACATATTGTTGGGCATTTTCAATTCTCTCAAATTCGGGTTTCTGTTCGTTGATCCATTTAGCAACGTCATCTTTGTCTTCCTGCGATGGAACAATGTCCCAAACAACATAAGCCAGGTCGCGCGATGCATCCTGCTTGAACTTCTCAATGTTCGCTTCGTAATATTTTTTTATGTCGGCTTCACTCACCTTGATCAAACTGTCAGGAGTAGTGGCATAACGAATGGCGACATAATTAAAGTCGAATTTGCGGTTGGTCTCACTAAAATCAGCATCAACCTGCTTGCGTGTAACATACATTCCCTTGGATATCAGGGTCTGATATTTTGTATAAACGCGATCGTTCATCAGCTCCTGCTCATATTTTACCCACTGCTGCTTCTGCTGTCCAGCCGGATCTTTATCCATGTTTTTCAGGAATTGAATAACAAGATTACGGTCGAAACCACCGGTAACCTTGTTCTGGAAAACAGGTGCCGACATTATCTGCGGATGTATATTGCTGCCCTGAACCATATCGAACAATTCATCAGCTGAGCAGTTTAGGCCCAGTTCATTGTATTGGTCGGAATAAACAAATTCGTTAAGGAAGCTGTTCCAAACCTGATTGCGTATCGAGGCATAGGTCTGCTCATCAACGCTGGTTGTTCCGGAACTTTGCTTATAATTTTCCACACCCTGCTCAAACTTGATCTGGAAATCCTTGTAACTGATCGCTTTCCCATTGATTTCAGCAATCTGCTGCTTTCTGCTCTGCAAAAAACCAGACCCTGAATTAAGGAAGTCTCCAAGAATAAAGGCCAGTAATGAAAGGCCGATAATACCCGCTAGCAGTACTCCTGCTTTGTTTCTTAGTGTTTGTAATGTTGCCATGTGTGTACCTAAAAAAATCAGGCTACGAAGATAGTAAAAGGATTGATAAAAAAAGGGGACCCTAAGAAATGGTGAAGAGGATAATAGGTTAGGTGGAGAGGAGGTTAGTTGTCGCTTATCGACAAAGCCACCACACTTATTTTTTTCCGGTTGCTGTTGGTGATGCGGAAAGAGAATCCGGGAATGCGAATGGTCTCGTTGTTCTTCGGAAACGATGGATGGAAATGTAGAATCAGCCCGGCCAATGTCTCGTAATCATCGGATGTTGGCAGATTAAAACTGTAGGTCTCGTTCAGATAATCAATCTCCAATCGGCCGGACAGCAGATATTCACCTTCCGCATTTTGTTTCTCGATGAGCTCAATATTGTCGTGCTCATCCTCGATTTCACCAAAAATTTCTTCCAGAATGTCTTCGGTGGTAACCATTCCTGAAGTTCCGCCAAATTCGTCGATTACAACAGCGATATTGCCATGTTCGCGTAGTAATTTGGTCAGCAGTCTGTTGGCTGGCATACTCTCGGGAACCATCGATATTTTTCTGATGATATCCTTAACATCAACAGGATTTTTAAACAGGGAACTATTATGCACATATCCGGTGATTCTGTCGATATGCTTTTCATAGATCAGCAGGCGCGAGTAACCGGTTTGAATGAATGCCTGCCTGAGCTCTTCAATGGATGTGCCAGCCTCAACTGCAGCTATCTCGGTTCTTGGAATCATGCAATCGCGGATTTTGACGGCGGAAAATGCAAGAGCATTATGGAAAAGCTTGATTTCTTCATCGGATCCTTCTTCACTTTGGTGACCTTCATTCAGGTTCTCCATGACCAGATTGTTCAGGTCGACTTTGCTGAACACCATCTGCCTCACCTGTTTGGACCCCGGGGATTTGAGGATTTTTCTCAAAAGGAAATCTGAAAGATGAACAACTGACCAGGTAATCGGAAGCAGTACTATATATATTATGGCAAATGGTATCGAAAACACAGTCAGCAGTTGGTTTGACCGCATGCGGAATATACTCTTTGGCAGAAATTCTGCAGTCAGCAGTACCATTGCTGTGGCGAGAAGAGTCTGGATGAGAAGTATCCAACCCTCTCCGTGTATAAATGAGGAAAGCCAGGGTTCCAGAATTTCTGCTGATTTGAAACCGAAAATTACAAGGCAAATATTCATGCCTAGAAGTGTTGTGGCAATCACCAGTTCCATCCTCAAAACCAGCCAGCTAACAACCTTTCCACTCACGCTTCCCTGCATGCGGTCGAGCTCCAGCCGGAGTTTATTGGAAGCCAGAAAAGCAATCTCCATACCTGAAAAGAAGGCCATCAGCAGGAGCATAATTCCGATAAGAACCCAGGTAGACATTGTCTTTATTTTGTTTCGGTTACTTTGTCTTTAACCTTCATTTGGCCATGTGAACTGAGAATGCTGTATTTGGTAAAATTCTGGTCGCTCTCGAAGCCTGAATCGCCATAGGTGGTGCCGGATGCTGTTATAATAGTTACCGCCTGGTCCGACCAAATCTTACTTGCACTCTCATCCCACCATAACATGTTGGTATGCAATTCCTGATCTTGAGTTAAATTCTTTATAACGACATTTTTACTCGCTTCAAAAAGCTTCCGCCTGGTGTGGTAAATTGCATATCCCGCCACCAGTGTTGATTCTACCTGCATCCGCTTATCGTAAAAAGTGGCAACCAACCCCTGTGGAAATTCGGTCTTCGGTTCCAGACTGTCTGCAACGGGGAATTCCTTTAGCTCAGGCGAAACTATTTTCACCCTTACAAACATGGAATCGCTGATAATAATTTCAACCTGTGTGGCATGCGCTGCTGGCATGCTATCTGGATTATTGAGCTTGTTTACCTTCTCAATATCACTCCGACAGGAAAAAAACAGAGCCAGTCCAACTATGACCAGAATAACCCTGATGGCCGTCGCAACATTGAATTTCATGGGTTAAGATTTTTTCGACCTCACCCGGGTCGTTTCTTTAATCCAACCGCCAACCGTATAGCTGTCGCCATCGCGCAGCGATCGTGATGCCACCATTTCCGGGTCCGGGAAATGATCGGAAATATTATTGATCAGCTGATTTGCTTCATCAGCAACTTCAGGATCCACTGCTTTTGCCTTCACAAACTTGTCGGCTGCTGCCCACAGAACAGTTGCCTGTCGCCAGGGATCACTGAAAACTTCGCCGTGAGCCGCTGTATAGATCTGACCGATAAGCAGGTATGGTTTGCCCCAGTTAGGCCTGGCTTCAATCGCCTTTATTGACAGCGTGCGCGCTTTTTCGTAATTTTTCAATTTGGAGAAATTCAGCTTGCTGAGCTCATAGTAATAATCCGCCAACCGGTCGGATTTTTTTCCCAGATCGATCGCCCGCTGCAGGTATTGTGCTGCCTTGGATTTCTCTTCCTTGTTCATAAAAATCAATCCCAAATCATGCGCAGCTTCGGCCGAAGGCTCAATAATGTACAGGGCTTCTGATAAATCAGCATACAAATTGGAGTTTGTACAGCTTGCTTGCTTCATCTGCCGGATAACCTTTTTCAGCCATTCAGCATCCTTTTTCTGTGCTGGAAACGACGGTCCGTAAATAATCGACATGTTCTCACAGGTTGCTGCACCCGAACCAGCGAAATAATTATCTATCTGCTCTTTAACGAGTTTAGAACTCAAATCATCTGAATTTTTTTTCAGATGGTTGGATATAATGTCACTCACCGTTTCATAGTCCGCCACTACCTTGCCTGCATCGATAGCCCCATCTTTAAAAAGTTGCTGGCTCGCCTGCATGTAAATTAATGTAACAGCTGCCGATGACTGAAAGCCCATCAGCTTGATGGATTCGCCGAGTATGTCATAACTTTTTGGATAATCCTGCCTGCGAAATTTTTGTATTGCTGTACCTTTCAGCCCAAGAACATATCCCTTGGGCGACCAGGGATCATCGCTGAAATATTTGATTCGACAATCATATACCCAAAGGAGAGAGTCGATAAGAATATTTCTTTTCTTCGGATCGGCCTCTTGTTCGATTTTTTCTTCGAACATTTTTACCCCATGGATGTATAGGTTTTTCGAGGATCCCGGACATGCCGTCTGTGCGAGTATCCACCAGGGCATTGCCTTTCTGAAATCACCCAGCTGGTAAAAATTCTGGTAGTTCGACTGATATTTTGAGCACGCTGATAAATCATTTCCCTGCTTGCCGGCATTTTGTGCCGCCAAATTGCCGGTTATCGCCAGCCATCCAAAAATCAGGGCCAGGAATTTCGAATTCATGATCACCGCCGCTCTTAATCGTACTTCCGTTTATTGAACCAGGTGCCATCGTGCATCGATAGCTGAAAGGTAATCATCCCGAATGTTTCGCGAATAAGATTGTTCTCAAACGTTCCGCGCTTCCCCACCTCGAGAATTACATTCAGGGTTGACATTGCTCCCATTCTGGCCCTGTCAAGGATAGGAAATCCTGCTCCTACACTGATTCCGATATCTGTAAGTTGCGATCCCCTTAACTGAAGGTATGATTCTGAATATCTGACACCTGCACGGTAGCGTACCCTGGACAAATAGTGGGTTAAGGACAAAGGATTAGGTATATATTCCATGCCTACGATGAAATCGCGACTGTTTGCCATGGAGTCCTGCGCACCCAAAAATCTTGATTCTGTCCAGTTTTGTGTTCGGTAATCAAATCCGGCTGTAAATTTATTTTTCTTGCCAAAAGTAAAACCCGTTGCCCATCCCCTTGGTAATATCACGGTGTTATTAGGATCTTCCTTGTATAAAAGGGTGTCAGTCAGACCGGTACCAAAACTTAAAAGCGTGGTTCGAGATTCAGCCCTGAGATTTGATGTTGCCTGATAAGTACCTCCAAGGGTGATGAAATGATCGTTTTTTAACGGGATGTTAACCTGGGCACCGTAGCTGAAGTTTATATCACTGACGATGGCTGTCTGCGTTGATTTGGTGCTGAAATACAACGAGTCGGCCGGCATCACAATGCTTCTCGTATGGCTGATTGGTCCGAAAAGATAGGAGAAGGTTGCTCCCAGTGAAACATAAGGAATTGGAGATATTGAACTCGATAGGAAAAACTGGCTAACACCGCCGGATCCGGCAAAGTTATAATTGATATTACCCATAACCGGATTTGCTTCGGTGGCAGTCATGGAATAACCGACATTACTCAATGGCAGAATACCCATGCCGGCTTTCCACCATTTGGTTACAGGAAATCCCATAGCCAGATAGGAAATCCCCAAATTATTAACTGTTTTCTTAAGGTCAGTAGTAGCGAAATGGGTGACTTTATCAAATCCGGCCATCTCGAAAACAAATCCAATCGTGTCAAGAGCGCTTAAACTTGCCGGATTTAGTAAGTTGAGATTAGTGGCAGAGCGAAGGCCGCTTGACAGGCCGCCCATAGCCTGACTACGTCCGGTGGAACGGTTTATCATGTCGCCTATTCCAAATCTGGAATAAGGTGAGGTAGACAGATTCTGGGCAGATAAATTTTTCAGGCCGGGAAATAGCAGCAGTGCTAACAGCACTAGCGGCAGTAATTTCGTTAATCGTTTCTTCATTCTTGTATCGAGAAGTTGCGTAAAATTGCGTTCAATCCGTTTAAAACCAAGTTTTCCTCTACAAATATGCGGTTTTTTAACCGTGCCGACAAGTAAGGGGCATCGCCGCCGGTCATTATAACGTGCAAATCGTTGTATTTGTTATTCAGCGAGTTTATTGAGTTGTCAATCTCGTAGATTATTCCGTTCACTACACCGGCCAATATCGCCTCACGTGTGTTTCTACCTATCAGAGGAACCTCTTCAGATGGCTCTATTTCAGGCAGGCTGAAGGTTTGCTGATGAAGTGCGGCAAATCTCATACGCATCCCGGGGGAGATATTCCCTCCGACAAAGAATCCCTCACTGGTGACCAGATCAATGGTCAGAGCGGTACCGGCATCAATGGCCAGAATATTCTTGCCCGGAAAACGGTCTGCCGCCCCTGCGGCTAAAGCAATCCGGTCCTTGCCAAGAGTTTCTGGTGTCTCATAGCCGATCTTAACCGGCAAAGGAAGCAGATGGCTCAATTCATAATAAATTATGCCGTTTTCCTTCATCAGGCCAGGCAGCCAGACTGGCACATCACGCGTTGAACAAATAAGGCATGACGCGATCTCAGGATTCCGCTTTATGATGGAAAGTATCGATATTGCCGACCATTCAACATGAGTTTCCGCTGCCACCAGCTCGGTGGAATTGTATACCGCTGTCTTAATCAGCGTATTGCCTGCATCGATAACAAAATTCATAATGGGTGCAAAGATACGGAAAGATCGTGACACGAAACACGTGACGCGAAACGCGAAGAAGAAGATCGGGGGACGAAGAAGAAGATCGGTATACGGTGGAATAATTAGTCGACGCCTGGAGGGGAGGCCCCTTGTGTCCTCCCTTTTACAGCAGTTAGCAGTCGGCTGCTGGCATTAAGCAGTTGGCAGCTCGCAGAGGGCAAGAGGATAAAGACCAATTAAGAGATTCGAGGGCCAGTTTTGAATTTAGAATTATCAAGATCACGGAGCCACAGAGCACATAGGAACTCCGGGCCCACTTGACTTTGTGATTTCATCATTCAGCATTGGTCCTCGAATCTCTACCTTCTATTTTATGTCTCTACCTTCTATTTTATGTCTCGACCTTCTATTTTGTAATTTTCCTGGTTACCACCCGTCCTGGTTTCGCGCCGGTGTGCTCTCCATTTTTGAGCACCTGCTGGCCATTGACGAAAACATGAACCATGCCGGTCGAATACTGGTGAGGTTCGGTGAAAGTTGCCGGATCAGATATGCTGTCAGGATTAAATATCACTAAATCAGCAAAATAGCCTTCCTTGAGAGTTCCTCGTCTTGCCAAACGTAGATTGTCTGCAGGTAAAGATGTCAGACGCCTGATCGCTTCCTGCAGAGTAATTATCTTCTCGTCCCGGACATATTTTCCCAGGAGACGCGCAAAATTTCCGTATGCCCTTGGATGCGGATTTGATCTTAGAAAGACCCCTTCGGGAGCGAGTGACTCAGCATCTGAGCCGAAACTCATGTAAGGCAAAAGCAACTGTTTCTTGACATTTTCTTCAGACATCAGAAAATATACCGCACCAACATCCTGACCGTTTTGAGACACCAGATCCATCAGCACTTCAATCGGATCTGCTTTTCTAATAGCTGCAACCTCAGCCAGACTCTTACCTGTATATTTCTTGAGCGAGTCATTGGCAAATCCAACTAAGAGAATTCCCTCAGGTGTGCCCGCAAGATCGTAGAAATTCTCCCAGTTAGCAGCCGGCTCACCAATCTCTTCCTTAAATGTCGCACGAACCTTGGGACTTTTCAACCGTTTCATCCATCCATCATTTCCTCCCTCCTCAGCCCACGGCGGAAAACAGGCGCCCAGCCCGGTGGCTGCTGCAGTATAAGTATACATATCAGCGGAAATGTCAAGTCCGGCATTACGTGCGGAGTCAATCCTGGCGATTACTAAATCCATTTTTGACCAGTTCTTCTGCCCGGCAGCTTTCAAATGATAAATCTCTGACCGGATGCCAGCCTCTTTTGTAATCCTGATCAGTTCATCAAGACCGGAGAGAATCTGATCCCCCTCACTTCGCATGTGGGAGATATAAAGACCATCATATTCGGCTGCAACCTTAGCCAGTTCAATCAATTCATCAGTACCGGCATAAAAGGCGGGCGGATAAATGAGCGAGGTCGCCAGTCCCACCGCCCCATGCTCCATCGCGTCCCTGACAATTTCCTTCATTCGTGTCAGCTCATCTGCCGTTGGTCGCCGGTCGACGTATCCAATTACATTGGCTCTCACTGTAGTAGCGCCTATAAACGAAGCAACATTGCAGGATACTCCACGCTTAACCAGAAAGTCGAGATATTCCCGCAGGGTAGTCCAGGGAATGTCATATTTAATATCGCTTTGTGTCTTGATCCGAGCTTTTTTCATAGCTGCATTCAATGGTCCCTCAGATGATCCCTCCCCCATTACCTCCAGCGTAACGCCCTGTCGGATATCGCTCTGCGACCGGCCATCCTCAATCAGTGTTTCATTTGCCCAACTAAGCATATTTATGAATCCGGGAGCTACAGCAAGTCCTTTCGCATCGATGATTGTTCGGGCAGTCATGCCGTCGAGCTTGCCAATGGCTGCAATGCTATCGCCTGAAAGGGCAATATCCATTACTACCGGCAATGCTCCGGATCCATCATATACCGTACCGTTGCGGATTATGACGTCATATTTTGCAATCGGTCTGCAGGAAGCCAGCGAAACCAGTAAAAGGATACTCAGAGTAATTTTATTCATTTGATTTTCAGGGTAAAGCTGTCAGCTTTATAAACCTGTCAGCTAATTTTTTCCATTCTTTACCAAACATCTCCCGTCTTCCTCAGCCAAGGTATCAGCTCCTTCTCCACCAGCTCCTTAACAACCTCCGGATTGGCATAGGAAATATTATTCATCTCCATCGGGTCCAACCTTCGGTCCCAAAGATAGGTGGTAGTCTTATTTTTCGGCCCCCGCATGATGCTCAGCGTGTACCTCTCTGTTCTTACTCCTCGCTCCCCGGATTTCAGAAATAACTCTTTTTCCCCGGTAGGCGAATTGTAAAGCTGCCCGTCCGTCATAAAATATAACTGGGAGGTCGGGCGAACAACCCCCTTTTCTCCCCTCAACAACCCCGCATAATTGGTTCCTTCTACCTCCTGGGGAATTTCATTCTCAAAACCCATCAACCCCAGAAGCGTAGGATAAATATCTGGCACCGAAAACAAAAGGTCATCATTGCCGGGCTTTATCTTACCCGTCCACCGGATAATAAACGGTACATGCATCGATTCTTCATACGGGTTTGATTTTGATATCATCCCATGCTTACCCAAACAGTCACCATGGTCGGACGTGAAAACCACAATCGTATTCTTATCCATTCCGGCCTTCTTCAGGGCTTCCAGTATCCTCCCAAACTGCTCGTCAACACCAGTCACCATAGCCAGCTGATTCTTGATGTTCTTCCGGAAATATTTTCCCCACCGGTCCGTACTGTCGGCAACTGCCGGGTGCCTGATCATCGCATCAATTTCAGCCTGCCTGGAATCATACATCTTAACGTACTTTTCCGGGACCTGCTCATAGGGCATGTGTGGCGGATTCATCGATACCACCAACGCAAATGGCTTCTTCTTATCACGCAATTTTCCACCTTCATTCCGAATATACCGGATGGCCATATCCGCCTCATGCTCCGGCCCCCACTGACTAATATATTTGAAGGAGTCGCGCACCGCATCGGTCGACCAGTACATCGGCTTCAGATGCTGGTCATAAGTGCCGTAAGCATACCAGTAATCGAAACCATGCCTGCGTTCAGGTGGCGTCCATTCATTCCACTTAAGTTCACCGGAATTATTTGAACAACTGATATATGGCTCATGCGGAGAATCAAGGTGCCACTTGCCGATATAACCCAGATTATATCCATTATCATGTAAAACATCGGACCAGCAACGGGAATCCTGCTTCAACTCTATCCCATATTCTTTGGCCTTTGAAGTGCAGTTGGAGACCACCCCGTTCCGGATCGGATACATGCCGGTCATCAGCATCGCCCGGTAGGGACTGCATACCGGTGCATTAGATACCGCCTGGCCCAGAACCAGACCCTGACTAGCAAATCGGTCGATGTTCGGCGTCATCACAGGCTCTTCGCCGAGAAATCCCTGCATCGATGACCTCATCTGATCCGGAAATACAAAAATCATATTCGGGCGATCCGACTTGGGCTCAAAAGTGAATGCCTGTGAAGCAAAGAGGGTGAGAACTGCTGCTGGGACAAAGGATTTCATTTTGTAACAAATTGCCTGTTATATTATCAAAGTGTTAAATTTAGTCTCATTTAAACGTGACCGATGAGCAATATAATCGAAATAAGCGGTATAACAAAAACCTTCGGCAGTCATGTGGCAGTGGATAATCTGACATTGGCGGTTCCTGAAGGCTGTATCTACGGATTTATTGGCCCCAACGGCTCAGGCAAGACAACTACCATCCGGATGATCATGAATATCCTCTATCCGGATCAGGGTTCGATCCGGATTTTCGGGGAGGAACAAACAGGTGGTAATATCGGCAGAATCGGATATCTCCCCGAAGAACGCGGCCTTTATCGCAAAATGAAATTGCGCGAATTAATCCAGTTTCATGGGGAGCTGAAAAATGTTCCCAATCCGGGCAAAGAAGCTGATTACTGGCTGGAGAAATTTGACCTGGCTCCCTGGGCACGGAAAAAGGTGGAAACCCTCAGCAAAGGAATGAGCCAGAAAGTTCAGTTTATAATAACCATCATCGATAAACCTGCTGTCATTATTCTCGATGAACCATTCAGCGGACTGGATCCTGTGAACGCTGAGGTTATTCGTGAGGTTATACTCGACCTTCGAAAAGGCGGGTCCACAGTGATCTTCAGCACACACGACATGAGCGTGGCAGAGAAAATGTGTGACTTTATTTTCATGATCTATAAGGGGAAAAAAGTCCTCGACGGCACACTACAATCTATCAAGGACAAGTACGGGCAGGATACTGTCCTTTTACAGACTGATCTCGGAGCCGCCGCATTGTCGGATATCGATGGGATCGATCGTGTAAATGATTTCGGTCAGATGCAGGAAGTCAGGCTGTTGCCCGGAACCGATCCGCAGAGAATTCTGGAACAGGTGATCATGAAAACCCGGATCTCAAAATTCGAAATGAGTTCTCCCTCTCTGGAGGATATTTTTATCCGTATTGCCCGCCCCGAAAAGAATAATAACCATGAATAAAACTATTGTTATAGCCAAACGCGAATACCGCGCCGCGGTCCGGACGAAAGGATTCCTCATCACACTCCTCCTGCTGCCAATTTTCATGGGCGGTGGATTCATCGTAATGGCCCTTACAAAAGATAAAGTCGACACCACCGATAAACGTATCGCTGTGGTCGACCAGTCCGGACAACTCGGAACCTACCTGAAAACACGTTCCGAAGAACGAAATGGCAGGGATATTATAGATTCTGCTTCGGGTGTGAAGAAATTCCCGGCATACTTCATCGATCTGGTCGCTCCTGACCTGAACGATCCCGCCGGACAAAAACTGAAGCTGTCTGATCAGGTCCGTAATAAGCAGATCAATGCATTTGTCCAGATTGGTGCTGACATAATCCATCCGGTACCAGGAAAGGAACAATCTCGTATCTTCTATTATTCCGAAAATTCACTGATGGATGAAACCCAGAACTGGATAGGATATGTGCTCAATGATAAAATCCGTGAATTCCGGATCGCCGAGCTGGGTATCGCTCCGGAAAAGGTGAGAGACCTTTTCTATTGGGTGAATATGGAGGGTATGGGCCTTGCCTCTCAGGATACCCGGACCGGTACAATCAAGGAAGCCAAAAAAAGCGATATTCTCCAGACAATCATGGTGCCGTATATTCTTATGTTCCTCATGTTCATGACCCTCATGATGTCGGCAATCCCACTTCTTCAGGCCGTTATGGAGGAAAAAAGCGAGCGTATTGCCGAGGTTCTGCTTGGCTCTGTTACTCCCACCCAATTTATGATGGGCAAGGTTATCGGCGGACTGGCCGTTTCACTCACCACAACTGGTATATATATTATAGGGGGTATTGTATCGATAAAATCCATGGGAATGAGCGATATCATTCCTTATAACGTCCTGCCATGGTTTTTTGCCTATATGTTGCTGAACATAATAATGACCGGTTGTATGTTTGCCGCACTGGGCTCCACCTGCAACGACTCTAAAGATGCCCAGGCTATCCAGTTTCCAGCCATGCTCCCCCTCATTATTCCGATGTTCGTGATGATGCCGGTGATACAGAATCCATTGGGCAGCTTTGCTACCGCAATGTCGCTTATCCCTCCTTTTACCCCGATGCTGATGCTGGTCAGGCAGGCAACTCAGGTCACTATTCCAATATGGCAGCCAATTGCTGGTTTGGCAGGTGTGCTGATATTTACCCTGATATCCGTCTGGCTCGGCGGCCGCATCTTCCGGTCATGTATTATCATGCATGGAAAACGTCCGAAAATGAGCATCCTGCTTAAACAGCTGCTGAAAGGTTAAGAGGTGACGAGTGACGAGTGACCGGTGACTGCAAACTGAAGACTGAAGACTGCCGACTGAAGACTGGTTTTAAATCATTTTCTCATCTCCCTGATATTGCTATTTTAGCAACACCTAAAATTGTTGCAAATGGATGAGCTATACCTGAAAAGAATCAACGGTCTGTCGAGCCTGATTGGTAATACCCCCCTTCTGGAAATTAATTTTCTGTATAAAGGGAAACCACGGCGCATTTTTGCAAAAGCCGAGACTATGAATATGACCGGCAGTATTAAAGACCGCATGGCCATTCATATATTGCGTAAAGCTATCCAGTCCGGTGAGCTGCAGCCCGGAGGCCTGATAATCGAAGCCACAAGTGGGAATACCGGAATCTCCTTTTCTGCTATCGGTCGCGCTCTCGGCCATCCTGTAGTGATTTTTATGCCCGACTGGATGAGCTCGGAACGCATAAACCTGATCAAGGGATTTGGTGCCACTATCAACCTGGTCAGCAAGGAACAGGGCGGATTCCTTGGGAGTATCGACCTGGCTAATAAAATGGCAGCAGGTATTGAAGGTGCTTTCCGTCCGCAACAGTTTGAAAACTTGGATAATACAGAAGCACATTACCTGACAACCGGACCGGAAATCTGGTGGCAGATAAAATATCGGAATTCAAAACCAGATGCCTTCGTTGCCGGGGTTGGCACAGGCGGAACCGTAATGGGAGTAGGAAAATTTCTGAGGGAACAGGACCCCGCAGTACGCATTCATCCACTCGAGCCTGAAAATTCACCAACTCTCACAACCGGTTGCAAGGTTGGAAAACACCGGATCCAGGGAATTTCTGATGAATTTATCCCTGCCCTCGTGGAGTTGGATAAAATGGATTCTGTGATTTGTGTTGATGATGGCGACGGAATCCTAATGGCCCAGAAATTGGCAGCCATTGGTCTGGGGGTTGGAATTTCCTCAGGAGCTAATTTTATCGGCGCATTGAAAGTTCAGGAAGAGCTTGGCCCGGATTCAACTGTCGTTACCATTTTTTCAGATGATAACAAGAAATATCTCACTACCGATCTTCTTCGCACAGAACCGGTGAAGCCTGAATTCTTGTCGCCTGATGTTCAGCTCGTAAGTTTCCGATCTATTAAAAGAGTGTGCGCATTATGCTGCAATCCTGCCGAATGCGACGAAGGAAAATATCTATGTGCCCATCCGGAATGCCATAAGCCCGGATGCCCGGCAAAATCTTAGTCGCCTAAATTAAACCAGGGTCTGATTACATCGGTTTTATCTTCCGGTTCCGAAATATGCCGGAATTCATTAGTGCGATTGTTATAGATATAATCTTTTTCCCATTCTTCATGATGGAGCTGGATCTCCCGGATGGCTTCAACAATAGACTGTAACTCCTTGTCGGTCATGGTCGGATGAAGCGATAACCTTATCCACCCTGGTTTCAGGGATAAATCGCCATAGTTTATCAGTGTCGTGATCCGATGCGAATCCCAGTAACTGACTTTTAAAAGAAAATGCCCGTAAGTTCCTGCACACGCGCATCCACCGCGGGCCTGTATGCCGTATCGATCCGACAATAAGCTGACAACCAGGTTGAAGTGGATTTTCTTTATGTAAAAAGATAGGATTCCTAACCGGTCTTTTACATTCTCAGCCAATATGGAAACGTCGGGGATCGACTCCAGCTGAGGGAATATTTTCTCAACTAACTCCTTTTCGCGTGCCCGTATTTTTTCAGTCCCCATTTGCTCCTTTAATTTCATAGCCAGGGCTGTTCGCATAGCCTGCAGAAATCCCGGTGTTCCACCATCTTCCCGGAGCTCAATGTCATCAATGTATTTATATTCTCCCCATGGATTCGTCCAGTCAACTGTGCCGCCACCCGGATTGTCCGGCGTTTCACTATTGTAAAGCGATGCATCAAAAATCAGAACTCCAGAGGATCCCGGGCCTCCAAGGAATTTGTGCGGCGAAAAATAAATGCCGTCAAGCTTCTCCTTTGGGTCCGATGGATGCATGTTCATTTCAATATATGGCGCCGATGCTGCAAAATCAATAAAGCAAATTCCTCCGTGTTCATGCATGATCCTGGCCATCTCGTGATAAGGAGTCTCAATGCCGGTAACATTGGAACATGCCGTAAAGGCACCAATCTTTAACGGCCGGTTTTTGTATTCTTCCAGCTTCTTTTTTAAGTCATCTATCGAGATCAGTAAGTTTTCGTCGGGCTCCAGCATCACCACATCTACATTCGATTCGTACCACGACATGTGGTTGGAATGATGCTCCATATGCGTGATAAATACTACAGGCTTTTCACCCAGATTAAGACACTCGTGACCCGATAGTTTTCCGCAGGTGCGCAATCCAAGAATTCTCTGCAGCTTGTTAACCACCGTGGTCATTCCCGATCCTGCTGTTATGATAACATCATTCGGTCCTGCATTTACATGTTTCTTAATGCTCTGAAGAGAAAATTGATAAGCCTTGGTCATCAAGGTACCCGACTCACTCGCCTCGGTATGGGTATTGGCAACCCATGGCCCGATCTCCTTCTGCATTTTATCCTCAATAGGCTGATATAGCCTTCCACTCGCAATCCAATCTGCGTAAATCATGGGGACAACACCATTGGGCGACTGATATTTGAGATCATGACCAATTGTGTTTCTACGGAAGCGATCAAAGTATTCCTCGAGTTCACTCATTGAGTTATCTTTTTAAACAGGGGCGCCAAATTACTAAATTTCGCTTTTGTTTTTTAATTTGATTTGTAACCCATTGATTGCGGAATATTTAACTTTGTCAGCTGAAATATTGAAATGAAGACACTTAAAGCATCATCCCGTGATAAGCTCACACTCACGGGAATGATTATTACTCTTGGAATTGTTTTCGGTGATCTTGGGACGTCTCCTCTATATGTCATGAAGGCTATTGTATCAGGGGCAAACGGGCATGTCGACCAGGATTTTATTTTGGGTGCCCTGTCCTGCCTCATATGGACGCTGACTCTGCAGACTACTGTAAAATACGTGCTTCTTATTATGAGGGCAGATAACCATGGGGAAGGTGGAATCATGGCCTTGTATGCACTCGTCAGAAAGAGAAAGAAAGGGCTTTTCATAATAGCAGCTGTAGGTGCCAGCGCTTTGCTTGCCGATGGAGTGATCACCCCATCGATTACCGTAGTGTCGGCGGTGGAGGGATTGCAACTGAATTTTCCTCGTCTGTCTGTTGTTCCGATTGCCATCGGAATTATAGCCGGACTTTTCCTGATACAAAAACTTGGAACCGCAGCTATCGGAAAAAGTTTCGGACCTATCATGCTGATCTGGTTTCTGACCCTTGCCGCCCTGGGATTGCCTTATCTGATTCAGAATCCGATTGTGCTGAAGGCCTTCAACCCCATCTATGCATTAAAACTACTGTTCCTGCATCCTGGCGGATTTTTCCTGCTTGGGGCCGTGTTCCTGGTGACCACGGGGGCAGAGGCGCTTTACTCGGATCTCGGACATTGTGGCTATAAAAACATCAGGCTGAGCTGGCTGTTCGTAAAAGTGACACTCATTATTAATTATTTGGGGCAGGGTGCCTGGGTGCTCATGCAGGGATCAAATCCAGGGGAACTCACCAACCCTTTTTTCGCTATCATGCCATCCTGGTTCCTTCCCGGCGGAGTCCTGCTGTCAACGGCTGCGGCAATCATCGCCAGCCAGGCACTGATCAGTGCCTCTTACACCATAATCAGCGAAGCTATTCAACTGAATTTCTGGCCGAAAATCAAAATTGATTACCCGACACAAGTCAAGGGGCAGATGTATATTTCCTCTTTAAACTGGATGCTCTTTGCAGCCTGTGTCGGCGTTGTACTGATGTTTCGCACCTCCTCTAATATGGAAGCGGCTTATGGCCTGGCGATTACCATAACCATGCTGATGACTACGCTCCTGATGAGAGAGTTTCTGAAGATAGTCAGGGTACGGCATTCTCTGGTGATGCTTTTTACAGTCACTTACCTGGTTATCGAGGGAACCTTTTTAATTGCCAACATGCTTAAGTTCATTCATGGAGGTTGGTTCACACTCTTGCTGGCAGGGTTAGTTTTTTATGTGATGTTCATCTGGTACCGCGCTCGGCAGATAAAGAACCGCTTTACGCGGTTCGTTACCGTTGCAGATTATTATGACCAGCTGGTTGATCTTAGTAAGGATCAAACGGTTGGGAAATATGCAACAAACCTGGTTTACCTGACCAGAGCCGATAAATTAACCGATGTGGAAGCAAAGGTTATCTATTCCATCTTCTCGAAAAACCCGAAGCGTGCCGATACCTATTGGTTTATGCATATCGATATTACCGATGAGCCGTATACTACTGAATATTCTGTCGATCACCTGATTCCCGGAGTGCTGATCCGTATCGAATTCCGCCTGGGATTCAAGGTTCAGCCAAGAATAAACCTGCTTTTTAATGAAGTGTTAAGGGAGTTGTCGTTTAATCACGAGATCGATCTGCTGTCAAATTATCCTTCTTTGCGTAAGTATGAAATTGGAGCTGATTTCAGATTCATCATAATTCACAGGATACGGAATTTCGATTTTCGCTTTACAGGCAAGGAACGATTTGTCCTTGATAATTATACTGTCCTCGACAAGTTGTCTCTTTCAAACGTTAATGCATACGGATTAGACGCAAGCAATGTAATGGTGGAGGAGGTGCCGCTGGTTATTGTTGCACACGAAGACCATCTGCTCAAGAGGATTTATCATCACTGATTTCAGAACAATATTGCTTTATAAATGGCCATTACAGTTCGCAGGATAGGAGAAGAGTACAATCAGCAGATGCTCGATATTCTGCTGAGTTCCCCCATGGATTCAGATGGCCTTTCGGTCTGTCTCGATAGATCACCGGATATGCTCTCGGTTCCGAAACTGTTTTTTGATTCCTATAAATGTTTCGGCTTTTTTATCGACGATCGTCTGGTCGGATATAGCATGGTTTGCCGCAAGAGTCTGTATGTTAATAGTATCCCACGGGAAATCGGCTATCTTGCTAATATGTATGTCCTTCCTGAAGCCCGCAAACTTGGTTGGCTTTATAAAGCTTCTGAACCACTTTTCAAGGAGGTGCTGGAAGAGGCTGGGTTGGGCTATGCCACAACACTGGTGGGTAACAAAAGGACTGAAACAATGATCGGTCGGCGGATAACGAAGTTTCCATTCATACCACATTCCAAACCAATCGGAGTCAACTGTATATATAATATTATGATAACCTTTAACAAAAGGAATCATTCTGAATACCTGGTCCGACGGGCAACCGAAGCCGACACCTCCGATATTGCCAGACTGCTCGACGAGGAGTACCGCGACCGTCTGTTCGCACCGGTAATGTCTCCCGAAAATCTGAGGAATACCATTGAAAGGCGACCGGATTTTTCAATAAGCGACTATTTCATAGCTGAAAAAGAGGGTCGGATCGTGGGAACATGCTCCGCCTGGGATATATCTGCAATCCGAAAGCTCAGGGTAATGGCCTACCGGAAGCAATATCGAACCATAAAACTGGCATATAGTATGGTCGCGCCGGTTTTAGGTTTCCCAAAACTACCTCTACCGGGCGAAGCCTTTCGGGAAATTGTTATAAATGATTTTGGTGTGGAAAACCGTGATCCTGAAATCCTGAAGTCACTTCTGGTACACGTTTATCAGGAATACAGGAAGAAGGGATACAATATGATCCAGATAGGAAGCTACGATAAGGATCCTATCCTCACTGCCGTTCGGGGATTTTTTACACAACCCTTATACTCCCATATTATTTTCGGTTCCGCCGATCCTGATATTATCGAAAAAGAGGGAATCGACTGCAGCCGGCCATATCTCGATATCGCCTTAACGTGACACGAAACACGTGACACGTAACACGGAAGAAGATCGATTGACGAAAGAAAGAAGACTGAGTACTGAAGACTGCATTCCCGCGAAAGCGGGAACCTTAAATCTGCCTCAAAATCTCCAGCCCCCTCCGCACCTCTTTTATTCCCTCAAAGCTCATGGTCAGCTTCCCACCCGCCTCTTTCATATGGCAGGATCTCGGGTTTTTCTGGACAAACTGCAACACCCGCGAAAACTCGGGCGATTGGTAATAGGGTGAATTCTGGTTGCTGACGAAGTAACAGACCATCCGGCTGTTTTTCAATTGAATACGCTCAATACCCAGCTCCTGGGCTAACCAGCGTAACCGTACAACATTTAGCAAATCGATTGTTTGAGATGGCATTTTGCCAAACCTGTCAATCAATTGATTCGCAAATGACTCAAGGGCCTGTTCATTCTGCGTTTCATCAAGCTCCCTGTATAACCGAACCCGTTCACGTGTGCTCTCGATATAATTCTCCGGGAAAAATACCTCCAGATCGCAATCCACCGTCGTATCCTGCACAGCACGTGGCCTCGTCCTCCTCTCCTCTTGTCTCCCGTCTCCCTGTCTCTTGTCTTCTGTCTTCCCGTCCTCTTGTCTCCCGTCTCCCTGTCTCTTGTCTTCTGTCTTCCCGTCTTCCGTCTTAATGTCTTCTTCAGGTTGCGATAAAAACTCCGCCTCCTGCAACTCCATCATCGCCTCTGCAAGAATTTTCTGATAGGTTTCAAATCCGATATCGGCAATAAATCCACTCTGCTCAGCCCCTAAAAGGTTACCCGCCCCCCGGATGTCAAGGTCCTGAAGTGCTATGTTGAATCCGCTGCCAAGCTCACTGAAGTCTGCAACAGCCTTGAGCCTTCGGCGTGCATCGGGTGTCAGTAGATGCAGCGGCGGAGCGATAAGGTAGCAGAACGCTCGTTTGTTCGAGCGGCCAACCCTGCCCCTGAGCTGATGAAGATCGCTTAACCCGAAATGATGCGCATTGTTTATGATGATGGTATTGGCATTTGGAATGTCAAGCCCGTTTTCTATGATCGATGTCGCAATCAGAATATCATAATCACCATTAATAAAGCCTAACATTCTGTCCTCGAGCATTTGCCCTTCCATCTGCCCATGCGCCACTATCGTACGTGCTTTGGGTACCACCCGGTTAACCATCGCCTCAACCTCCCCGATATTCTGAACCCGGTTGTGAATGATAAAAACCTGACCATCCCGGCTAAGCTCATAATCAATAACATCCCTTACCAGCTCTTCGTTCAGCGTGAACATCTCAGTGATGATGGGATGACGATTGGGTGGGGGAGTATTGATAATCGAAAGATCGCGTGCCCCCATCATGCTGAATTGCAATGTTCTGGGTATCGG
>CAIXHD010000554.1 GCA_903919065.1 uncultured Bacteroidota bacterium | reverse complement strand
GCCGTGAAATCCTTTCCAGGTGTACCGGGCATCAAAGCCCACCATAGCAATCCCGACCACAGTGGAGTCGGCACGCAAAACAGCCGCCTCATTCGATTTGTCGAGATTGTTGAGCATTGCCGACTGGGTATCTCCGAAATAGCCTGCAAGCCCCAGTTTGAGTCCCCTGATTCCGTAATAATCAACCTTCGCTGAAAGGTTTGGGGCAGAAAGGAATGATTTGGCCCCCCTCTGCCGGCCGTTCCTCAGGAAGCTCGAGCCCCCGAGTGTTCCCTTGTTGTCGGTTCCATAACTGCTGAATCCGTTAACCAGATATAGCTGGTATTTCAGGCTGATATCCGAAAACCGCCCGGTAAAACCGGCCCCGATCTCCCTCCACGTTGTCGGTACGATCGTATTGTCGACCATTGGCCTCAATACACCGTTGAATGTGGTGGGTTCGTGATATTCGTTGATGATACCCATCGGGATGAGCATCAGTCCTGCACGCAGACTGAGTGCGTCGGAAAAGGTGTGGTTCAGGAACGCCTGCTCAACATATAGTTCCTTCACGTGCTCGAATTCCACCTCGGCCAGGAATTGGGTCTTTTCGGAGAAGCGGTATCCCATACTGATCACCATTCTCGATACATCCAGGCTGGTATTCGAACGCTTCCCCGACTGGATCTGGGTGGTCATGTCAACCTGGGCATATCCGCCAATGTTGAGTTTCTGGGAGGTGTTCGCCAGCAGCGTCGACGCCAGGTTCTGCGGACTGTTGTCCTGCTGGCTATAGGCTGAAAATACTGTAAAACAAGCAAGTGCAGTATAGATGAACCTTTTCATATAATTTATTTTATCAGCAAATATAATCTAATTATTATTAAGACTAAATAAAGATAAGCAAATATTGCTCCCAATTGTGTTGCTTTTGAATGCACACATTCCCTAAATTGGTACCTATTCGCATTCTATAGGCAGGTCATATCGAATCAACTGAGGTGTAACAATTGTTACAATTAATTGAGGCTTTTCAGTGTATTATTGTGAAGGAAATCACGTAACTTTTCAGCAATAATTCACCAACCATGAAGTTTGTCCGGTTTATTCTTCCTCCGCCTCATTGGCGTTTTCCCGTCATTCTGGTTCTAGGCGTATTTTTTGGACTGGCCGGTTTTGCATTCTATATATCCAGGGCTTATTCTTACCTGTCGGATAATCCAAAAACCTGCGTCAACTGTCACATCATGGCGCCTCAGTATGCAACATGGACACATAACTCCCACCGACAGTACACGAATTGCAATGACTGTCATGTGCCACACAATAACCCGTTTAATAAATACTTCTTTAAAGCCAAGGATGGATTGCGGCATGCAACCATGTTTACACTCCGACTCGAACCTCAGGTTATTCACATTAAAAAGGCCGGTCAGCTGGTAGTTCAGAATAACTGTATCCGCTGCCATGTCAATCTGCTGAACGATGAACCGATCCATGCTCTCACCCGCGAAGCACATACCAGCCGCAGCGAACGCCAATGCTGGAGCTGCCACCGCGAAACCCCGCACGGCCGGGTTAACAGCCTTTCAAGTGTCCCCTTTGCAAGGGTGCCGCTCCCCGAGAGCCCTGTTCCCGAATGGCTCAAAACCTTGATGAAAAACAATAAATAATAGATATATGAAATCCATTCCTGAACTTTTAAAAGAGAAGCCCTGGCTGGGCTGGGTGCTGTTTTTCGGAACCATGGTCACTGTTTTTCTACTGGGACTTATTGCCTCCTCCATTGTGGAGCGTCGCTCCGAGGCGAGTTTTGCCTATACCCCCAAAAATAATTTCTCCCAATTTGAACCACGGAGTGCTGTGTGGGGCGAGAATTTCCCACGAGAGTACCAGTCCTACCTGGAAACAGCCGACACTTCCTTCAGCAGCAAATACGGTGGTTCAGCTACCCATGATATGCTTGCTGAGGATCCCCGGCTGGTGGTTCTCTGGGCTGGGTATGCCTTTTCCAAACAATATAATCAGGGACGCGGCCACCAGTATGCCCTTACCGATGTACGAAATACCATCCGCACCGGTGCTCCGGGAACGGGCAAACCAAGCCCGCAGCCCAACACATGCTGGGCTTGCAAAAGCCCGGATGTTCCCCGCCTCATGAATGAAAAAGGCATTGCAGAGTTCTACAAGGGGACCTGGGACACGAAAGGTGCACAGGTAACCAATACCATCGGATGCGGCGACTGTCATGACAGCAAAACCATGAACCTGCATATCTCCCGTCCGGCTTTGATTGAAGCATTTCAACGCCAGGGCAAAGATATAACCAAGGTATCCCACCAGGAGATGCGCAGCCTTGTTTGTGCTCAGTGCCATGTGGAATACTATTTCGACAAGCATAAGATTGAAGGGGTTGCCTACCTCACTTTCCCATGGGATAAGGGTATGTCCATGGATTCGATCGAAAGTTATTATGACCAAAATGGCTTCACCGACTGGACCCATGCCATCAGTAAGGCGCCAATGCTTAAAGCTCAACACCCTGACTATGAGCTATCGCAAATGGGAGTTCATGCCAGTCGTGGTGTCGCCTGTGCCGACTGCCACATGCCGTACAAAAGCGAAGGGAGCCAGAAATTCACCGATCATCATGTACAAAGTCCGCTCAATAACGTAGCTAACTCCTGCCAGGTCTGCCATCGGGAGGAAACCGAAAAGCTGGTCAGCGATGTTTACAACCGTCAGGACAAACTGATCGAAAACAGGAACAAGCTTGAAGTTTTACTGGTTCATGCCCATGTGGAGGCAGGAAAAGCCTGGGAGCTGGGCGCTACTCAGGATCAGATGAAAGAAATACTGGAAGGTATACGAAAGGCACAATGGCGCTGGGATTTTACGGCGGCAGG
The DNA here is from genome assembly GCA_903919065.1 of uncultured Bacteroidota bacterium. GTDB lineage: Bacteria > Bacteroidota > Bacteroidia > Bacteroidales > UBA12481 > UBA12481. The sequence continues at coordinate 2,811 of CAIXHD010000554.1, read as the reverse complement.
TCACGGAAGCTCCTTCCATGCCCCGGTTGAGACGGCAAGGATTGTAGCCTCAGGCATTGACCTCGCTGGAAATACCCGGGTCAAACTTGCGCGTTTGCTTGCCACCCTTGGCTGGAATAAAGAGGTCACCTATCCGGATATTGATACCAAGGAGAAAGCGCAGAAATTTGTCGGACTCGATATGGAAACGTTGCAAACGGAAAAGGCGGCTTTTGTTAAGAATGTGTTGCCACAGTGGAAATAGAATAAATAATACATAGTTTATGAGATATTTTGCTGCAGTATTCGTTATGTGTGCCCTAACCGGGACGGTTAGGGGACAGAAAACCGGAGGGCCGGATATAATAAAAACGGATAGCAACCCGGTATTACGGATATCCGGGGAATTCAGGCCAAGGACCGAATATAGTCACGGTTACAGCACATTGGCTGCCCTGGAACAGAAACCTTCGTTTTTTACCAGCCAGCGGACCCGCCTCAACTTGGATTTTAAAGCCAGGGGTATCCAAACCCGACTGGTTTTGCAAGATGTCAGATTATGGGGTAGTCAGGCACAAATAACAGTCAATGAGGATTTTGCTGTTTCTGTGCATGAAGCTTGGGCAGAAGCTCAGCTAGCCAGCTATCTTGCGCTTCGCCTCGGTCGGCAGGAACTCAATTATGACAACGGGCGCCTGTTGGGCAATACCGCATGGATGCAGCAGGGGCGAAGTCATGATCTTGCCTTGCTCAGATTCAACGGCTTTGTGGAAGCACACCTCGGGGTTGCCTGGCACGAGAGCGGCAACCGCAAAAATAATTTCTATCTGGGCCCGGATGCCTATAAATTCATGCAGTTCATCTGGATCAGCAAGAATTTCGGAAAACTAAAAGTTAGCCTCACTGGAATTAACAACGGCATCCCTAAAAACACCCTCAACGAAAAGGGTGAAATTACCGCTCAAAAAACCTACTTCACCCAGACTGTCGGGCCCTGGTTCGAGTTCAAAACCGGGGTGCTCAGCTTTAACGGAAATGCCTATTATCAAACAGGCAAACTGATCAATGGCAAAGATTTATCCGCATACGAATACATGCTGGAGGCCATGTGGAATGCAGCCAAAGATCTTACGCTGGGTGCAGGTTACGAAGAACTCTCGGGCACAAATGCCGAGGATGCCACTCTAAAGGCCAACTCCTTCAACCCCATGTACGGAACCGGTCACAAGTTCAATGGCCATATGGATTACTTTTATGTCGGCAACCACATCGGATCGGTAGGCCTTCGCGACCTTTACTGCCGCATCGGATACAAAATCAAGGGGATTACCCTGGGTACCGATCTGCACAAATTCTGGGCGGCGGCAGCATTGCCAGGAAACCCTGAGTCAAGTCTGGGAACTGAACTTGACTTTTATGGAGGCTATAAAATCAACGAATTCATTGAATTCAATGCCGGGTATTCACACTTGCTCCCGGGTCCTACGATGCAGGTTCTGAAGGGAGGCAGCACAGAAGCCACACAGAATTGGGCCTGGGTTATGTTCACTTTTAAGCCAATTTTCCTTAAATAGCCATCCCCGCCGAAATTAATGCCACCATCAAATGGCATATGACCTTTAAATAAGCATTTACGCCTATTTTAAGTTTACATTCAGATAAACCGAATAGCGTCCGTAGGTTTCATAAAACGGCTTAAAAACAACACCGTCAACCGTAAATTGTAACTGACCGGGATCGCCTGATATCGACTTACTGATATCATCAGCATTCAATGTAACCTTACGCCAATCAGTCCGTGGCTCCGGCTCCTGCGCAGCCAGCAAAACGGGTCCGTAAAACAGACTGGCAATATTTTGCTGATCCATTACCGGTTCCAGATAAAACTTAAACGGCATGCGCAATTCAACCGTATCCCCATCTTTCCATTTACGGGATAATGTCAGATAACTTCCCGGAACAGCATTAACTTTTTCATCCTTGCCATTGATCATCACAAAAAAGCCTTTGGTTGCCCAATGTGGCACCCGTACATTCAGGTCGAACTTGCCATTCCCTTTTATGGTTAATCGGGTACGGTCCTCTTTTGGATACGCCGTGGTTTGCGTTACCGTGATATTCCTATCGGTCCATTTTAAAATAGAAGGCACATAAAGGTTCACATATAAAGCCTGATTGTCGGCACTTTTAAAATAGATGGAGTTCTGAAGTTTTGTGCTGCTCTCGAGCGCCGTACCGTTGCAACAGGTAAAACCATCCATGTCCTCGTTACCAAACTGTTTTACAGAACCGGGCCGCAGGGATACGTGATAGGTATTGGCAGGGGAGTGCTCTGCAACAGAAGCAAGAATGTGGTTGTAAAGTCCGCGCTCGTAATAATCCATTAACTCTGAACTCTGATTAAAGAGGAATAGATCTCTGGTTAATTTCAGCATATTATAGGTAGCGCAGGTTTCATTCTGGCCACCGGCCGCAAGTCCGTTTTCATAAAGTGTTGCCGGCTGGCTGGTGAAACACTCTGCATTATTAGGGTTACGGGCACCTGCAACTCCACCGATACTGTACATATAGTCATTAGTGGCCATATCCCAGAAATTATCAGCTATACGATAATACTCAGGAGCTTTGGAATCCCGATAAATCTCAAGCGCCCCAATAACCTGAGGAATGTGCTGGTTGGCATGCAGCCCACGGAACATATCCACATTTTTAGCGAGACCGTGAGAATGCTGGGCATCGCCATAGAATACTTTAATGTTATCAAATAATTGTGCAACTTTCAGATAACGAGGCTCATTTGTAATTCGATACAACCGTGCCATCGCTTCGTTC
>CAIXHD010000553.1 GCA_903919065.1 uncultured Bacteroidota bacterium | reverse complement strand
GCATCCTCAGCATGAATGCCACGAACATTGCTGATATTGAGTGTTTCTGTCTGTTCGCCTTTGATTAGTACATTGTAATTTCTACGGCGATTAAGCTCCTCGATAACGGGTCGGTAAGTATCAATAAAAACTACTTCATATCCCCCTCGGCTAAAAAGCTGGCCAATAAAGGACCGGCCAATTTTCCCGGCTCCGAACAATATCATTTTATCAGGATTCCTGTCGTCCATAGTTAAGATATTTGGCGATTATATTCCTCGACCAGTTCACTGATTTTTGCCAGTTTCTCTCCGGTTCTATTTTCCAAATATGTTCCTCCTAAACAGAAACAGGCAAATCCGCCAGAGGCAATTGCCCAGGTGAGTGCCTCCTGGAAATCAAAATCACCCTTTTGATGCGTCTTTAATTGCCGGGCAAGGGAAGCGATCGCGCCGCCGGCGAAATTGTCGCCACATCCGGTTGTATCCCCTTTCAGCTCAGGGTTTTGTTTTATGGTTTCTAAAATATTTGCTGATACGGGAAGTTGCATGAGCCCCATTTTTCTAAAAACCATCCCATTTGAAAAAGCATAAAGATCCCGGATGCCATTTGTTATGATGAAGGAGGCTACATTCCGGCTGACAAAATACCTGGCGGCCTCTTCAATGGTTGTGCAGCCACTGATCCTCAGTGATTCCTCGCAATCCATAATCAGGAGGTCAATCAGCTTAAGGCTTTCAGAGGTTTCACCCAATGGCCATGGATTTTCCGGGTTTCTTTTTTCATTTCGGAAATCAAAGACTGTATTAACCACTGTCAGGCAGTTTCTGCCTTTTGCTTTCGTAAGAAGTTCTGTCAGGCTATCGTGTATCCGGGGAACGAGAGCAGTTCCGCCAAAACATACGATATCGGAATTGAAAAAATCATCGTTCAGCAGGTCCGGAGTGAAATCCCAGGCAGCACCAATATTATTTATGAAAGTTCTTTCTCCGTGATTGTGATCATAGGTCGGGTCTGAAAGTACATGGGTGAAGGGCGTGAATTTTTTCCCAATTCGCTTATAATTTGATATATCCAGCGGGGTCCTTTGAAGCAGATTGAAAATGAAATCTGCAGTTTCATCATTTCCAGCTCCTCCAAAATATCGCACCGAGAATTCCTTAGAATCAAGAAGTTGCGACGAGTTGATCAATGAAACAAGACCTGGTCCTCCAATGTTAATCGAATCAGCTTGCTTTCCTTCGGTCAGATTAAGAAAAATCTCCTGATAGGGTTTGGAGGTGAATTGTTCAAGTTCCTCTGTAAAAACTAGTTTTCCCGGGGATAATCCTCCGTCCCCGGCTTGTTTTGATTGATATTTTAGGAAATCAGGGCTGCTGAACTTAACGCCGGAATACAAATAGTCGGCAAGAGCACAACCGGTGCCGGATATGACAATTTTATCAGAAATCATACTCGATAATAATTATTTTGCTGTGAGGGCTTCACTGATATTCCAAAGCTTTTCGGCCGTGACAAGATCATAAGATGCTTTTGATGAGGCCTTTTCTTTTCTTTTAGCGAAGTACTTTCCGGTAATCCCTTCCACTTCCGGGGATGCTGCCAGATAAATGGATGTTTCAGCCCCTTCGGCGGGCTCAATGGTAAAAGGCTTCATAAGCTTCATCATTAAATTTGCCTTGCCGGTTGAGCGGTTAACAGCAAAATTGCTATTGACAAATCCCGGATGAAGGCAGTTGGCTGTAACACCCGTACCTGCCAGCCTGTGGGCAAGTTCATAGGTAAAGAGAATATTAGCGAGCTTGGCCTGAGCATAGGCTTTCCACCCTGAATATTTTTTATGTGACTGTACGTCGTCAAAATCCATTTTCCCACCAAAATGTGCAGCAGAAGCAACATTGATAATCCTTGATGGTGAACTTTTCTTAAGAAGATCAATCAGTAACCGGGTTAGCAGAAAGGGGCCCAGATGATTAACTCCGATCTGATACTCAAATCCATCAGCTGTCTCCATTCTCTTATCGGTGTATATTCCGGCATTGTTGATCAATACATCCAATCTTGAGTATTTGGCTATGAACTCGCATGAAAACCTCCTGATATCTGTCAGGCTGGCCAGATCACACTGCATCAGATCAACCTGATTGTTTCTGCTGACAGATATAACTTCCTGCCTCGCCTCCTCGCCTCTGTCCATGTCGCGCGACATCATCACCACATGTGCACCCATTTCAGCAAGTGCAGTGGCTGTTGCTTTGCCAATTCCGGAATTGGCTCCTGTAATCAGGATTACTTTGTTCTCCATTTCCTTGATTTTCGAATAACTTCCGGACAAATATAGCTTTAAAAGAGCTCCTAATCTTTAGCGGGTTACTTGCGGAACAGATAGGACAGCTTGACAAAGAATCCCCGCTGCATTTCCAGTGGCTTCACTTCCCTGCCAAGGAACGGCATGGATTCGTCGGATTGCTCATACAGCGATCCATACCCGAGATAACAAACTGTTCCCGGAATGTAGGTGAAAGAAACTAAAAAGTCGGTAAGTAATGTTTTGCGATAACCATTATATTCAAGTATTCCCCTGATAAATAAGTACTTATTGAATTGATAGGTCAGATTTAACCGTTCGATAGGGTACTGATAGATTTTGACATTATCGCCGTTCCTGAAGAAATCCGAATAGATAAAACTGAGGGTGGTTTCAAATTTCGACCAAGGCTGGAAAGTTGCAGTCACTGCCAAGCGGTTGCTCAAGCCTCCGAACGGGTTGGCAGAATAATAAATCGCGTTTGTCCTCCGGTATGAAAATGTTCCTGAAAACCAATTCTGATATCGACCCTGAAGGAGGATTTGCAAACCGCCGGTATTGAATCTTTTGCCTAAAAAAATCTCATTGGAATAGGAATACTTGAACCTGGTCTGGACAGTTCCACCCAGAAGTGCCATTATTGAGGCATGATTCGTAGTTTCCCACATAGAATAAATATGGTCGTAAGTAGCAGAGCTGAAAAGTTCCAGGTCGAACCGGCGAAAAAACTTTGAACTTGTATATAAAATGGGATGAATGAGACCAGTCGCCTGGCTGATGCCAGTCCTGTTAATATATCCGGTTGCCACATCGAATCCTTCGCCTATATTCTTGAGAGAGATACCATAGTTGAGGTCGCGTGTCTCAGAATGAAAATAGAGACCCTCCGCATGGCTGGAAACTCTCGAAAGGGTATCAGAAGTCTGAGATCCAAAAACATTATATTCAAGAAGGCTCGATTTATTGATCCGGATCTGGGCATCAGTTCCGGCTACCCTGTTGCTGCCTCCTTTGGTTTCCCTGCCAGTATATAAAGCGCCGAGATAGCCGTCATTCTTAAGGTTGTATTTGTATCGAAGGATTGGGAAATGAGCGTAGTTACGTGGTACTGAAGAACTGTCACGGGGAAGCTCATCGGCACCATAAAGTAAAGCTATTGAGTTCTTCTTATCGATATTTCCGGTGAACTTTACACCCGAAATCGGATTGACAATTGTCCGGGTGTTAACCAGAAAAAACATCGGATCAACAATGGATGCCTGAGTGGCCCCAATATTGAATTTTTCCCTTCCTTCAAGAAAAAACGGTCGCTTTTCCGGGTAGTATAATTCATATCTGAGATTTACATCCACTTGTCCGGCATCCGACTCAACCTGGCTGAAATCAGGGTTTACTGTGGCGTCAAGAATCAGGTCTGAAGTAATCCCGTATTTTAGCGTCAGGCTAAGATCAGGCTTTCTGGTATCTTTTACCAGTTGATCGCCTTCGCGGATATCCTTATGCAGGTAGGTGACTGCTGGTATGGCTTCGAAGAGTGAATAGTGTTTTACCCCCTGATAATCAACCCGCATCAGTTGAGGCAGAAGATTAAATCCCATGGTCGGGTCGAGATGCGGATAACCAACATGAGTAGCTGAACGGCTCACGTACCGCTCGAGCAGCAGTCCCATACTCACCGGATCGCCGGTGGAGAAACGCAAACTTTTCAGGGGAATTTTTACTTCCACGTTATAGCCATGATCATCCAGCTTGCCTGCACTGTACCAAACCAGATCAATGCTTGGATCTTCCTTGCCGGCTGCAAAGCGGGTATCCATCTGGATGCCCAGAGGATTGATATAAAAGGCATACATTGCCTGCTGATCAAATCTGGAATC
>CAIXHD010000552.1 GCA_903919065.1 uncultured Bacteroidota bacterium | reverse complement strand
CCGATAATGGTAGCACCTGCCTGGGCGAGAGCAAGAACTTTTTTCAGCAATGGGGTGGTCATCCGGCCACTGGCAGGCAGGACCAGGTATTTGTATTTTTTCCCTCCGGGTAGTTCCAGACGATTATTGGTGACTTGCAGTTTTGTGAATACATCTTCGCTGCAGGCATCAAAATCATATCCGACGGGTAATTCGGGTTCCAGCCATTTGATATCCGCAGGGGCATCGCTCCCCTGGAAATAGAGTACATCGGCCTGATGCTGACCGGCCTGTAAAAGCGACTGGCAGCGTGTAATATATTCCACATATTCTTTTGCTCCATGGTTCCACCAGGTATTGTTACGGTCGAAATGCAGCCCGTTCCCAAAGCAGGTGACGCCGGGAGCCGTATGTTCCCCAATGAGCGGCTGATGGGCAGATACATGGAAAGTAAAACGGTTGACTCCTGAACAAAAAACATAATCTCCGGTGGCCTTGATCATATAAGGATGCTCGTTCCAGCGGATGGATGGCGATTCCGAAGTAAAGGACTCCGCACCTATAATTCTTTTATTATTTGTGTGGCCCGTATTAACACCCGGCAGCACCAATTTTCGCTCTTTCGGCTGGGTTGCCGGAAACCAGAATTCATCCATCGGGTAATCGGCTGCAGCACCGGATTTCAGAAAGTCGAACGGACCGCCGTAGGGCTCATTGGAAAAAGTGAGACCATCCTTATGACTCTCCCGTGCGGCACCCCCAAAATGATTTTCGGCGAACAGGTCGCCGATAGTATGGCGAAAATCCCAGAGGAATTTCTCTGTGGTTGCTTCGTCCCCGATAATTCTGCCGGTTATTGCCGGCAGATATTTTCGGAGATTGTATCCGCAGCGGGTATTGAATTCATTGGCAAAATCCTGTGTCCAGTTCTGGCCGCTTGCTTCGTAACTGTCGATATGCTGCGATCCGATAATTGAACTTAGCTCCGGCCCCATCTTTTCCAATATGGGTTTGATAGCATTGTTATAATTGAAAACGGTTCCTTCCTTGCTCAGTTTGTCGCATTCCAGGCCATCGCCACCCAATGGAGGAGGATAGATATGTATGCCATTCGTTGTATAACCGATCCGTAAAATGGTCCATTCCCCTTTGGGCACTTTCCAGCTGAGTTTTCCATCAGTATCCATTTTGCCGGTCAGGTCGATAATGCCATTCAGGGGTATTATGTCCTTCTGTAATGGTCTGAATCCTTTAGTCAGATAGGTGCTTGCTGACTCTGAGAGATTTCGTGTTCCCCAGCCGGCTTTCTCTGCCCAGTCGGTCAGACGGTAACCGCCACTCAGGTCGATCTCCTCCAGTGTGCATGGTTTAATATCAATCCTGAATCGTTTGGATTTGAATGCGGGAAAAGAGGCTACGCCGATTTGCGAGGTGAAGGGGCCTGAATTATTTGCCTTGATATCGGCCAGCCGGATGAATTTTCCTTCGCTTGGATTCCATGCGAGAATGCTGGCCGTAAAATTATTCCAGGGTAATGCCCGAAGCAAAACGGAGCTAACTTCAACATCGGTATTGAATACAATATCAAACTTACCGGGGATTGGAGCCGAAGTTTTAAAATCCTGATCAAAAAGCTTTGCGCTCCCGGGTATTTTATTTCCGGCAGTATCCTGTATTTCAGGGTTCAGGTCTTTGAGTAACCAGTTGTCGCCAGCTGGTGAAGGGAAGGCAAATACAGCTATATCCTTATAATAGTCTAAATTTTGATATGGTTTTTTCAGAACAATGGATCCATTCCTGGTACTGTTAACTCTGGCTTCCGACCAGGTAAGTTCCTTCATCGACATTTCGGGAGTAACCCACGGGCCTCCGCTGGATGACCAGCCCGGACTGGCAAAATTTACCCGTATGCCCCATTTTTTTGCTTCGGTAAGTGCAACCCTCACAAGTTCGTACCATTCCTCGCTGCGATTCTGGAGCTTCCCGGTCTGATTGTTGCCTATATCCATTAAAAAAACACCACCGATCCCAACATCATGAAATCCCTGGAGGTCGGCAATGATGCCTTCCTTTGTAACGTTGCTGTACATCCAGTACCAGTAAACCCAGGGCTTTGCATCAAACTGAGGAGAAAGAAAAGCTTCCCTGATCTTCATGGATTTTGATCCGGCATCAATTTGATTCTGTTTCTGTGTGAATCCCGACATGCCAGAACAAATAACCAGCAGAACAGTCAATGCTGCATTTTTAAGCAATCCGCTTTTGTTCATAGAATTTCATATTTAAGAAACAGATAGCTTCCCGGATCCTTCATTTCAAAATTTACCAAACCATCATCAGTTGCAGTGGCAGTCCAGTTTTTTCCTGTTTCAATATTGGTAAATTTCAGGGTTGCACCAGGTGTCAGTTTTAGTCTGATGGCCTTAGTGGCCTGTAAATTATGCAGCTCCCGGAAAAGTAACAGATAATTACCAGTCCTATCTTTTCCATTGATCATCTGAAAGCCCGACCAGCTCTGGTTGTCAGGTTTGTCGCCAATCGGGAAAGTAAAGCAGTTGAAGATAGCCTCGCGATGGTTCTTGTATCTGGCAATAAAATCTTTCAGTTCCTTCTGGCCCGGATCGTCGAGATATTGGGCGCTCTGAAAGAAGCAGGGAATAAATGGTACACCCATGGCAAAACAGTAGGAATGGCTGTGCTGTGGTGCATCGCTCCGGTCGGGATTGGTCCGTTTCGGATTTTGCAGCATGATCTGCAATTTATTGGTATTAAAATACTTCGCCATTAACCAATGCTGCCTTAATACCTGATAGGGTACCATGGTTAAATGAGCAGGCAGGCTCTCCTGGATATTCTGGAAATAGATGCTTCCGTACTCCTTGCAGAAATACCATCCATAGCGGGGATCGTCGTATTCCGGACAAAGGGTGAACTGTGTTTTCATCCAGGCATATTTCATCACTTCGCGGTACTTGGCTATTCTGGCCTCATAATCTGAACGGTTAACCAATTGGTCAAAATCCACCTTCCACGAGATAAATCCCAGTTCATCGATATTCTTTTTCAGTTCTGCTGCGGTAGAATATTTTGCTGTTACCCACAAGCCAAATTTTAAGCCATATTTATCAGCCTCAGATTTCAAATCCTTCCAGCCGTTTTTGTATTTCGGGGAGAAGCTTTGAGCATCCGGGCCACCCCCGCTTTTTTGCCAGCCGTCATCAATCTGCATAACATCGATCCCAAGTTTACTCAAGGCCGGGATCTCCTTCATCAGGAATTTTTCATCGGTAAACTGCGCGCCGCCCGGATTTGCGGGGCCCCAGGTATTGCTCAGGATAAACAGGTCTCTTTCCGCATAGGCAGGATAACGGGCCCGGTCGAATTGTTTAAGAGCCAGCTGCATGCCATCATTTCCCTGCGACCAGATGATTGTCCAGGTAGCCCAGCAGTCGCGGTAATGGTCGGGAATTATCTCCTCGGGAGTGAGTCCCCAGCCGGTGACCGCCAAACCATCCTGACCGGAATAGAAGCTTCCGGTATAGTGTGCCTGTTGGTTTACGCATTTGGGTGATTCCTTCACAATCGCAACACCATCCAAGCCGTTGTTGTATTCTACGCTCAGGCCGCTGGCCCAATTATTATCCTCGGTAAGGAATAATGGGTATCCGGAAACTACGGTTTCTTCGAGCATTTCACGGCTGGGATCGTGCCTGCTTCCCGGGTTGTTATAATATCCCCAGTAGCGGCGGGAGTTCTGCTGTGTGAAGTTCAGCGGAAGGAATTCAGCTCTGGCACTGGGAACAGCAATCCAGTGTCCGCAATCCATTCGTTTGCCTTCACCATCGGGGAGGCCTTTGGGTGAGAAATTGTCCAGTGCCTTAATCCTTAATTGAGTCCGGATTCCGGGGGCATCCGGAAAGGCCCAGATTACATATTGAACCAGCAATTTTGCATCCGGATATTTTATCGTTGCCACCACCTGTAGATGCTTGTTGGTAAACCCTGCATCATCATTTTCCGCCATTGCTATGTCCACCAGCATTCCTCTGCAGCTGTCGCTGATAGCGCCCGGCAGATCCCAGTCGCACTTGTATTTCCCTTTTATCTGCCCGTATTCTGTGCCGGTTTGCTGATTTTTCAGGCTGATGGTTTGGAATCCCATGCCGGTCCAGACCCAGGTTCGTTCGATTTTACCCGTTGAAACAACCAGCTGGTTATTTTTATAGATGGCCTTTGCGGCTTGATATTCGAATGATTTATCTGTTGAAACTTTTTGCGTTCCATTAGTCGCTTTTTCCTGAATCAGAAAGGCTGCACAATGCTCTGGCCCCTGATCAAGATTGATTGGAAATCCTTCTGATTTAAGCTGGGCTCCCCTGAATTCACCGCGGGCTTCATGCTTCATGCTTCCATCGGGCAACTGCGTAATTTCTTCAATGGTATAGGTTTTCTTTTCATCCAGCCAGCGAAGTTTGGCACTGAATGAATTGGAAGGGGCAAGATCGAGGTGGTTGATTGCAAAGAGCAAGGCTCTGGATTTTGTTTTATTCACATACATCCATGACCATGGACCTTCATTCTTCATCCAGTCGGGGCCATTGTATACCGGGCGCATAATCTCATTCAGTATGGGTTCGATTTCCGCACTTTTGCGCCAATCGTTGAATGTCCGCAAGTGGGTTAAGGATCCGGTCGACCAGTCGCCCGGCCAGGAATAGATGCTTGTGTGACGGGCCAGTAAAAACTGATAGTACCATAGTGGTGAATCTTTCCAGGCAGCGCGGATATTGCCATCCTCACCCCAGGTGGAGAGCATGCCTTCGAGGGGGAACATGCCAATATCAGCGAACAGATCACGGACATCGTCACCGAATTCCGTTCGGCGGTACATTCCTGCTATTCCATTATTGGGGAGGTGTATCAGCCCGATATTTTGATTCCCATGTGAGTCACCCGCTCCCGGTCCGGCGGGGTTATCCACTTCACACGTGGTTTGCATGATGAAATCAGGATATTTATGGGTGATGGTGTTCATGTACTTTCGCATTCCGAGAATCTTCCGGTAAACGGAGCTTTCCGGATTGGAATACGACGATGCTTCAGCGGTTTTCCACAGCAGACCGGCATCTACCTGGTCCCAGCCGGTAGAATACTGGCCGATCAGTGTATCTTCCAATTGCTTCAGTTTAAAATCGATATTTGCAGGATCGGCGCAATCGCGACCGTTTCCCCAGCCATGTATACAGATCTTACCCTGCAGACTGAACCAGTGGCCCGGTATCATTCCATTTGCTTTTATCAGGTTGCAAAGGTCAGGCATGTTTGTCCAGTTTCCTTTTGGGGTGACCCCATCCTCCGGCTCGTACCAGAAATCATCTATGTGGATACGATCGAAGCCGGCAGCCCTGGCTTTTGGGATCAAAATATTCCGGTAAACAGAGTCGGTCCGCTTGCCTCCAACGCCTCCCCATTGCCAGTCGTTGGTGGAGAGGATTCTCGACGGATCGTGATACCGGTATCGCAGTCGGAGGTGTTCAGCCACCGCCATCCGGCCATCTGCAACATCCCCTTTAAACAGGCCGATGTTCACCGAAAAATATTCCAGTTCTTCGCCAGTGAAAAGTGTGAGTTGAACGGCCTTTGGATTGGTCGCAACACGAACAGTTTTGTCACTGTTCCAAATGAATATTCCAAGAAGCTTTTCGCTGCTGTGGGCTTTGGAGGCCCCGGGTTCCAGGCTTGTGGCCCAGTTATTTTCAGGAAGGATATACCAGCCATCACCGGAGGAGTATTGGATTATTCCATTCCTGCCGCCATTGGTCAAGCCATTATTGGTTGATTTCCAGTCCAGTACTCCATCAATATAATATAGTGTATGCGGCCGGTCGGGCAGATTCAGGTTGACGACATCTGATGAACTGATTGTTAGATTTTTATCAGAATTATTTCTTACAAAGGAAAAAATGCGCAATCCTCCCCGGTCTTTGTAAATCTCGAAGATCTGCCTGACTGAGAATGCAACGGGCTGAGTCCGCGAAAGCACAATTTCGAGTTGCTTACCCCATTCAGACCCGTAGCCGGTTATCTCATCAACTTTAGAAGAAACTAAGGTCCAGCCGCCGTCATCTGCAGTTAACGTTTTGCCCTGAATTATATATTTGAAGAGTGAAGCGGGTGCTGTGGCTTTGAGGTAATCGCAATTGGCCTCTCGATTATATAGGTCAGATAACATCAACTTTCCATCGGTAAATTTCACTACAGAAATCAGTGTCTCATTCTGAAGGGTCCAGCTATTTCCTTTTTGTGAAATGGTTGCGGGCTCATCGGCAAAACTGCTTACCCCGAAAAAAGTAAATAGTAGCAGCAGTGCCGATAAATTGAGCAGGACTGAGTTTGGACTTCTCATGGTAAGGTTAATTAATAGGTCAGAATTTCAGCCCCGGGATTTCTGTCTGATTCATTACTGTCCAGTATTTTCAGATAATCCTCCAGGCCCTCTTCTGTGAGGTTAATAATCTCATAATCAACCGCTGCTATCTTGAATGATTGAGTATATTCAGCTCGTTTCAGGATTTCTGTATTGTCATTGAGCGATTCCATTTGTCCTGGGTATTAGAAATATTTTTCCTATAGAAGCAGAAATTCCGTCAAGTCCGGATGCAAATTTTAAAGTTAAATTTATCCTGCAATTAAACCTGCAACAATGATCACCATTCTGTCAGACAACTCTAACGAGGGTCAGTGGGTTAAAACCGGGGCCTATTGATATGGTACCTTGAGCCTTGCGCCTTGCGCCTTGTGCCTTCATTTGAGCCTTGCGCCTTGCGCCTTGTGCCTTCATTTGTGCCTTGCGCCTTGTGCCTTGAGCCTTCATTTTAGAAGCTCCATCTCCGCCATGCTGGCCCATTTCTGGCCGCCAAAGCCTTTCATGGCAACAAAGCGAATGAATTTTGCCTTCTGTGTTGCCGGGAAAAGCACTTTTTGGGGCTGATCGTTTTGCGCGAACCGACCCTGAACAACCGGACTACCCCAGTTTTTCCCATCGTTGCTTACAAAAAAAGCATATTCAGCAATCCATCCGTTACGGCCATCCGTGCGGGGATGATAGATAAATCCGTTAAATGTTGTTTCTGCAGCAAGCTCAATCTGCACTTCATGCGGAAAATCAGTTTCGGTTTGCTTATTGGTGACTGCAAAATTGCCCGGATTATCATAGGCGGTATGCCAAAGGCTTGCCAGATCATTGTCGATAATCTTATCCGGTTCATTGCCGGTTTCATAGCTGTCGCACAGAATCACTTTCGCCCCGGCAGTGAGAGTCGGTGCCTTAAACATCGCCGTAATAAATTCAGCGGGCAGAGACTGATCCGGATTGAATTCGGTACCCGAAATATATTTCTTCAGGCTAAATAATAGCTGGCTGGTTGCCGGTCGATTGGCTATGTTTTTCTCAAAATCGATGGCAGCCATCAGTAATTTGCCTTTTCCGACTTTAGCCTCAAAAATGATTCCTTCTTTCAAACACCGGTCGTACGTGTCGATTGATTGCAGCAATGGCCTGAACTTGTCCGGGGTACCCTCCAGATCAAGAGTCACGGCATTGCTGACTATATTCCACCACTGCCAGTCGGTGTAAAATTCTGATGGAAATTCGCGGAAGGCGGGATGCTGGTATTTTACCTGGGTACCCATCGTCAGTGGCTCCCAGCGAAACATGATCGGGCACCAGAAGTGGTTCTGGAATGATCCCTTCTTCCCGACTAATTGCTTAATATCCGGTAGAAGAAGAACCTTAGCGCCGTTATTCAGAGCAGTTAAAGTTTTCTCGTCCAAAAGGGAAGCCGTGATGAACCCATTCTCTGCGACCTGGGGAACAATTTTAGGATAAACCCATATATTCCATTCATTTTTGATCGAAGTTCCTGCATAAATTGTCACGGTCAGCTTTTGTGCCGCGTTGACTTTTGCCAGTGAGGCTTTTATCTCTCCAATCGGAGTTAAAGAGGAAACAGGTATGGCTTGTTGTTTGAATTTGCCAGATGCAATAGTCTTATTATCAGTTGTCCTGATATCCCAATGGAGATTTTCACCGTTCAATGGTTTTAGATCATAATGATAAATCTCTGCTGTGGCAGTAAAGGTTTCATCGTTATAATATTCTCTTTTGGCCATCCGGAGGATAGGCACTGTTGGACCGCAGAATTCGCGCCATTTTTCTGGCGTTACCAATCCCTTTGAATCCCAGAACGGATCGAGAATGCCAACCAGGGCAGTACCCTGACCGGGAAAGTCGTGAAGGTCCAGAAGTTGAAATCCCCCACTGTTTGGTGTACGCAGCAGTGCCTCGATACTTTCCTTATAAAGCATAACCGTCATATTTCCTGATACGGAAAAGAAGTCCTTTGCCTGATCGAGCATTCCATGCTTTTCCAAAGAATCCCGGAAAAGATCGAAATTCCGTGGATAAAGAAGGCCGGTATATTTTTTTATCTCATCGAAATTCGGATACACTGCCCGCTGGCCAACTTCGTGAGCCACTCCCGGAACTTTCAACACCTCATAAGCTTTTCTGAGATCATAATCAGTTTGCGGACCGCGCGCCCCATAGGTGGTGATGCCGCCGCCGGTGGTTTGGTGCGATACATAAAACTGATCCTCCGGCAAATGCTTTCTGGCTGTTGATCCGCTGTAAAGATGGCGGGAATCAATTGCCCGACCGAAAGTGACCAGGTCCGCCATAAAATCAAAGTTGCCCCTTAATTCATTACCCATACACAAGAGTGCGAAGGAAGGATGATTGCCGTACCTGTCCAGTATCCTGGCCATCTCTTCTTTCAAAAAAACGCACAGCGGGTCGGTGGTTTTTGTAGCCTCCGACCAGAAAGGCAGCTCAACCTGAAGCAGAATTCCCACCTGGTCCGCCGCGATAAAGGCTTCCTCGGGAGGGCACCAGGAGTGAAAACGGATATGGTTCAGGCCATAATCTTTAACCGTTTTGCAAATTTTCAACCAACCATCAACGGTCATATCTGGATAACCGGTTAATGGGAAAATCGCGCATTCCAATGTTCCGCGAAGGAATATCTTACGGTTATTCAATGTAAAATGGGCCCCATCGGAAGCTATTTTCCGCATTCCGAAGCTTACGGTGCGTGAATCTTTAGCCAGTCGGTCATTTGTTTTTCCAGATAGAATGGCTGTCAAATTATATAGGACAGGCGTAAAATCATCCCACAATTGAACCCCTGCACCCATCTGGATTTCGGTTTCTGCGGTAATCACCTCGCCGTTGCCGGAAAAGTCGATTTTAACCTCTGCCGTTTTATCAGATTTCGCAACATTTAGTGTAGCTGCCGAAAGAATGACAGTACCACTTGCGGCACCGCCATCCTGATTATTTATCGTGCAGACCACACGAGCGGTTTTGCGGTCAACATCAGGGTAGACCTGGATATTTTTGAAGTTCAGCGGATCGGTTGCCCTGAGCTCCATTTTCCCGACGATGCCGTTCCAGCAAGTCTGGGTATATTCGCTGAAAGCATGGCTCCACCGGTCAAATTCCGGTCCCACGCGGTTATCGATGCAGATGGTCAGACGATGCTTTCCCGGGGTAAGTACCTGGCTTAAATTAAATGTGTGCGGAGTACTGAAACTCTTTTCTGAGCCTGCAAGTTTTCCATCAATATAAACGGAACTGATCCAGAGTATCCGCTCGAAAAACAATTGAACTGATTTTCCATCCCAGTCGTTAGGAATGATAATATCTCTTTGGTACCATGCCGGCCCCACATATTCATAATATCTCGATAACCGGTTGATTGGCTTATTGGTCGTTTTTATTCCCTTTTGATTGGAATCGGTGGTGCCGGGCAGATTCACTTTATCAAAAAGCAGATCCTTGTGTGCTCCGCTGTTCTCAAATGCCCGTTCAAAATCATTCGGATCCAGCTGAAATCCCCAGCTGCCGGAAAGGTCGATCACCTTATTCTGTGGGAGGGCAGGATTGGCGCATAGTATGGCCAGAACCGAAAATAACAGGGTAATTTTCTTCATGTTTTTTCTTTTGCTCCACGGGTTAAAACCCGCGGCTATTAATTATTATCGCATTATCAAAAACCCCGGTTAAAACCGGAGCCTATTGATAGCCGAGCCATTGATTAACCGTTGAGCTTTGCCCAGGTGTCCTTGAGACCCACCGTTCTATTGAACACTAAAGCGTCCGGTGTAGAGTCGGTGTCCACACTGAAATAGCCCAGACGGGTGAATTGCAGGTGATCGAGGTCCTTAACCGATTTCAGCGAAGGCTCTACCTTGCAGTTTTTCAGGATGGTAAGTGAATCCGGATTCAGGAATTCCTTGAAATTCTGTTCCTTGTGACCATCAGGATCCGAATCATTAAACAGTCGGTCGTAAAGGCGAACTTCGGCATTGAGAGCATGAGGGGCCGATACCCAGTGGAGGGTTCCTTTTACTTTGCGCTGTGCTTCGCCGGATCCGCTATGACTCGACGGGTCGTACGTAACATGAATTTCAGTGATCTCCCCGTTGACATCTTTAACAACCGATTCGCATTTAATAATATAGGCCGATTTTAACCGGACTTCGTTGCCGGGTGAAAGGCGGAAGAATTTCTTTGGAGGATCTTCCATGAAATCGTCGCGCTCTATAAATAATTCCCTGCTAAAAGGCATTTTACGTGTGCCGGCCGATTCATCTTCCGGATTGTTCACTGTTTCGAGTTCTTCCACCTGAGCGCCGGGATAATTATCGATAATAAGTTTCACAGGATTCAGAACAGCCATCACACGGGGGGCAAGTTTGTTGAGGTCCTCACGAACGCAGAACTCCAGCAGGGCCACGTCGATCACATTTTCCCTTTTGGCAATCCCAACCAGTTCAGTGAAAGCCCGGATGGATGCAGGGGTGTAACCACGACGGCGCAACCCATGAAGTGTTGGCATCCTGGGATCATCCCAGCCGCTGACATGACCTTCATTTACCAGCTGCAGCAACTTGCGCTTGCTCATGATGGTATAGCTGAGGTTAAGGCGGGCAAACTCGATCTGCCGGCTCGGGAAAATTCCCAATTCAGCTATAAACCATTCATAAAGTGGACGGTGAGGAACAAATTCCAGGGTGCACAATGAATGGGTAATGCCTTCGATAGAATCACTCTGGCCATGAGCCCAGTCGTACATCGGGTAAATGCACCATTTATCACCGGTGCGATGATGATGTGCATGACGGATACGATACAGGATCGGATCGCGCATGTGCATATTCGTGGAGGCCAGGTCGATCTTAGCCCTCAGTGTTTTTGAATCATTCGGGAACTCGCCGTTTTTCATCCGCTGAAACAGGTCGAGGCTCTCCTCGATAGATCGGTCGCGGTAAGGACTTGGCTTATCGGGTTCGAAATCGGTTCCACGGGTGGCGTTTACCTCATCGGCCGAGAGATCACAAACATAGGCTTTCCCTTTTTGAATAAGCTTTAACGCAAATTCAAAGAGCTGATCAAAATAGTCAGAAGCATAGTATTCCCGATCATCCCACTCGAACCCCATCCACTTGATATCCTTGCGGATAGCATCAACATAGGAGGTGTCTTCCGTGATCGGGTTGGTATCGTCGAACCGGAGATTGCACTTGCCGCCATATTCCTGAGCGATGCCAAAATCGAGGCAAAAAGCTTTAGCATGACCGATATGCAGATATCCGTTTGGTTCGGGCGGGAAACGTGTTTGGACACGGCCTCCATGTTTGCCTGAATTAAGATCTTCTTCAACAATCTGTTCGATGAAATTCAACGATTTCGGTTCATCTATTTTTGGTTCGATATTTTCCTCTGACATGGCAAACGAATGCTTAAAAATTTGGGATATAAAGATAGTGATTATCGAAGGATGAATTTAGAGGCTCGAAGACCAATGTTGAATGCTGAAATTACAAAGTCAAAATTTGCGACATGTCGTGATCAGGGACGGGGTTCCCGCTTCCCGCCTTCGCGAGGGCAGGCTTTCGCGGGAATGACAATTCTCTGAGGTCAACTTGATTTTGGAACTTCAAAATTCAAAATTGGCCCTCGAATCTCTAAATTGTTTTATTGCTTCGTTCTGGAAAGCTCAATGCTCACCGCCCTGATCTTTCCGCCCATAGGTGGGTTCATTTTGGAGACCTTGACACTTGCCTTATCCAGATTCGGAAATTTTTTGAAAAGGGCATCCAGAATGCGGCAGGCAATATGCTCAAGGAGATAACTCTTTTCTTTCATCTCCAGCTTGACCAGGTCGTAAGCTGTTTGATAATTCAGGGCATCATCAATCCGGTCAGTCTCGCAGGCTCGCTTCATATCGGTTTCCATCAGAAGGTCAACGATAAAACTATTTCCGACAATACGTTCCTCCTCGAAACATCCGTGGAACGAATAGAACTCCATCTGCTCAATCCTGATCTGGCCCATTTTTTAATATTTAGCGCTGCGAAGATAGCTAGTATTCGAAAAAGAAGATCGGGTTTCGAAGAAGAAGATCGAAACACGGAACGCGTGACACGTGACACGAAAGAAAGAAGACAGAATAATGATGAGGCTCCAGGGCCAGTTTTGAATTTTGAAATTACAAGATCAGGTTGGCTTCAGAGAAGTTTAATCACATGCTTGCTATGCGCCCTCTTGATCCTGATAGTTTCAGCATTCAAAATTGGTCTTCGAATCTCGTCATTGGCCTTCGAATCTCGTCATTCTTACTTCAAAAGTACGGTCACCGGTCCTAACAACCCGCTCTCGAAAAGCGCGTCGTCTTTTTTGTAAAAGTGATGCGTCGTAAAAGTAAACCGCTTGCCTGGCCGCGGGGTTCCGTTCAGCAGCCAATCGGGCCACTTGCCGTCTTTAACTCCGTCGTCGGGCAGGAATTCGTCACCAATCAGCCTGTTTGCCCATAAATTGGCCACTTCAATCACCAGCTTATTGCCTTTTTTCTTTACCCCTTTCGATATATTTACCTGCCACGGGGAGGTCCATATTACCCCCAGATCCTTGCCGTTCAGCGTAATACGGGCCATGTTTTTGACCACACCAAGATTGATGAATATATCAGTTCCTTTTTTGGCCAGATAGGATTCCGGCAGATCGAAAGTCTTCGTATAGGTAGCAATACCTGAATAGTAGCGGATGCCCTCTTCGGGCCGCTTCGACCAGTCGGTGAGGGATTCGAAAACAGCTTTTGCAGGTCCTCCCCAAACGGTGTCGAACGCCACATTCCACGAGCCTTCAAATGTCATGATGGTTTTTTCGGCAGGGAAGTTTGCTTTTTCAGAAACATCCTTCGAAGCGCTGTTTGTATCATGATAAAAAACAATAAACCAACTTTGGGATACATCGAATTTTATTTTGCATGATATTCCCTGTTTCGAAGCAGTGAGGTTATTCAGTGGCTTGATTTCGCCGGTAACCGCATCCCAGATTTCCGCATTAACAGTGCCATCGCGGAAAAGGCACTCCTCTTCAACCTGACGATCGGTGCGGTTGGAAACGAAATAGATATCGCGGTCGCTGAGCTTCCTGTGATTGTATCTGATGCTGCCCGAGGCGGTAAAATCGGGATTGACACGATAGCGCTGAAGCAGGGCAGCGGTGGAATCATAAGGGGGGTAAAGTTCGGTTGATATTTGTCCTGCTGAATTTGGTGCAGTTATCAGAGACGCTGGCGCAGGCACTATCAGCTTGATGCCCCAGAGTTCGTGAGCCATTTTCAGCACTTCAGCATCGCAAGCCGGATAGTTAACCAGGGAAGGCGATTTCATCGGCGGATTGCCTGTGATCAGTGCTCCGGCTTTTGCCAGTGAGCCTATTTTGGCAAGCAGTTCCGGTGTCATGGTTTCCACATCCGGCAACACCAATACGCTGTATGAGGCGCCTCCGGGGAATACGATCTTTCCATTTCTCACCGATGCATCTTTGAGCAGATTTGGTGAGCAGCCGTCGAATGAGTAACTCTTTTTATCAGGTAATACATCTGTTCCTTCAAGAGCTGATGCCGGAGCCCTGAAAACGAACGGGGCGCCTTCGGGCGTGAGGTATAATATGTCCGCAACGGACAATCCCTGTGATAAGATATAGGAACATCTTGTAACATATTTATGGTAAGCAGGAGCCATGGGCCACCAGGTTTGCGTGCGATCCCAGTGAACGCCGTATGGTCCCATGGTTACACCCGGTTTCAGGTTGTCGCCATAGGGTTTATGCGCAAAAGTATGGTAAACAAAACGGTTGATACCCATGCTGAATGCCCAGTCGCTCTGGTCTTTTATGTTGCCCGGATACTTTTTCCAGGCCTCATACCAGTCTGCCGTAAATGATTCCGCTGCTACTACCGGCTTGCTCTGAACATGCGCAATGGAGGTTGATTCAATGCAACTGAAAGCGGAATTAAAGCCAAACTTATCGGTCCAGAATTCACACATCGGCACATCGGCTACACTGCCCAGATCCAGGTCGGCCGTGGGGTTCATGTCGTAGGGTTCAATCGATAAGCGGAAACCGTTCCTGCGTCCCAGTTCTTTAAATCGCTCAGCATGATTTTCAAGAATCAGCTCATTCGAAGTCAACCTGACGTCCCATAAAAACCGTTCGCTCTGCTCGAGGCTATTGACTGTTTGTCCCGTGTAAGTCAGGATATAGGGCATTGGATCATAGCCCCTTCTCCTGGTAAACTCTTCGCGGAACTGACCGGTCCAGTTTTGCGAACCCATCTCCCAGCTGTCGATATGGATCATGGTCCAGCCACCACCGTTAGTGGATTTCCGGGGGCCAACCTTTTTTAACAGTTTCCCGATATAGGCATCAAAATGGGAATCGAACGATACGGTATCGAACTTGTCCACCTCAAATCCCAGTCCGGGTTCCGGCGCCGGCCTTGTTACTCCGCCATTGTTTCGTTTGCCCATCCGGAGGATGGTCCATTTTCCTGCAGGCACTTCCCAATTTAGGGTGCCATCGGGTTTAAGTTGTTTTGTAAGGTCGATGATTTTCGACTGGTCGACCGCTGATCCGGCTATTTCAGGAAAATCTGCCGGGGCCGGAATGAATTGTTTTACCCCTTTTTGGGAGGTATAAGGAGCCCGGTAATAGAGGGCCTTCTCATCAACTGAAGGTATCAGGTATCGGGTATCGGGTGTCGGGTAGGCGAGGAGTGCAACATCCTCGTACCATCCATCGCGTATTTCTTTGAGATTTTGAGGCACACTGCCTTCGCCGAAAAACGGTCTTTTCGGCTCAGGTTTCGCAAGTACACCATTATATATTGATGGGCCTTTGACCTCGGTTGAGCTGGCTACAAGATGCATCATCGATTGCTCCGGCTTTACCCACGGGCCGCCGCTGCCGGCCCATCCCGGACCAGATCCCAGAATGATGCGGATACCCAGCCGTTCTGCTTCACGGACGGCATGAACATAAAGATTCTGCCACTCCTCACTGAGAAAATCCACCTTGCCGCGCGGAACACCCACATTTACCTCCAGAAAGAGTACATAACCGATCCCGGCCTTTTTCATTGATTCCAGATCGCCTGTCATTGCCTCGGCAGTGGTATTGCCATCCATGAAATACCAGTACACTCCTGGTCTGGCGGAATCCGGAGGATTGATAAATGCAGCTTTCAGCGGATCGGATGATTGCTGAGTACATTGGGAGGTGAAAAGGCAAAATGTTAATCCACAAAGAAAAATAAGTGAAAGGCTGTTACGGGGTACCATAGTGTTTTTTTACAGATGACAACTTAAGAAAAAGTTAGAAGTTGTGCAATGGCACACAGATGACAGCTTTTCTTCATCTTTAAGCTGTCAGCTGTAAAAAGACGCCGAAAAGCTGTCAGCTCAAATTTCTCCACAGATGGCACAGATTTCACAGATGGCTCTGAGGTTATCTGTGACATCAGTGTCATCTGTGGATAGTTTTTTTAAATATCTTCGCCAAATGCGAAAAATTCTACTTGTCTTTCTGTCCGCTTTGTCTGTTTGGTCCCTCTCAGCGCAGGGTCCGGCCGATAGCTGGACTTGTTTTCGTGGTCCGCTTGATAACGGCTACAGCCTGGCTAAAAATGTTCCGGTTAATTGGAGCGATTCAACCAATATCGCCTGGAAAGCGGAAATTCCTGGCCGGGGTTGGTCGTCGCCTGTGGTGCTCGACGGGAAGGTTTGGGTAACCACAGCCTCTCCGGATGGTAAGGAATATAGTGTGATTGCGGTTAGCAGCGATAAGGGAAATATCCTGTATAATCTGAAATTGTTCGAAGCTGTTCCTACCCAGGAGCAACACCCGCTGAATAGTTATGCTTCGTCGACACCTGTGCTGGAAAAGGGAAGGATTTATGTCCATTTCGGCACCTATGGCACTGCTTGTCTGGATACCGAAACCGGGAAAACTATCTGGAAACGGACCGATATCCATTGCGATCATTTTGTTGGGCCCGGATCCTCGCCGATCATTTATAAAGATTTGCTCATCGTGACCATGGATGGGGCGGATGTTCAGTTTACCGAGGTATTGGATAAACGAACCGGTAAAACGGTCTGGAAAAATACCCGGAATGTGAGCTATGAGGGAATCACTCCCGATTGCCGGAAGGCTTTTTCAACGCCTGTGGTGGTTAATGTCGATAATATGGACCAGATCATCAGCGTTGGAGCTCAGGTGATGGAGGCATGGAAACCGCTTACGGGAGAATTGATCTGGAAAGTACGGTTTGAGGGGTTTTCGGCATCTGCAAGGCCGGTTATCGGCAATGGCATGGTCTATATAAATACTGGCTTTGGCCAATCGTGGCTGATGGCCATCAAACTTGGAGGCAGCGGCGATATGACCGATAAATCGATTGTCTGGAGCAGCAAGAAAAACATGACAGCACGCTCATCGCCACTTCTGATCGATGGACTTTTGTATATGGTGAATACGGCAGGCCAGGCAAAATGCCTCGATGCCCTTACCGGAGCCGAGATCTGGGTGCAGCGAGTCGGATTGGAAACTTCAGCTTCCCCGGTATATGCCGGAGGGAGAATCTATACGTCGGATGAGAGCGGTCTGACCACCGTTTTTGCTCCCGGCAGAACCTTTACGAAGATTGCCGAAAACACGCTGCCAGAAGGGTGCATGGCATCGATGGCGGTGCTCGACGGGACGATTTACCTGCGTACGAAAACGACATTATATCGCATTAAAAAGTAGGGGAGGACCCGCGGGTCCTCCCTTCGTCATGTGTCACCTCTTTACCAAGGGAGGACCCACGGGTCCTCCCCTACTGATGCGCATACCGCCGCCTCCCTAACAACAACAGCACCACTCCTCCCACAGTCAGCACGCCCCCAACAATCTGGTAGGCCATCGGCAGCTTGCCGAAGTAGAGGAATACTCCCAGAACAACAAAAAGCGAGGTGGTACTTTGTATGATTGCGGCACGCGAGGCTTCAATATATTTCAAAGCACTGTATTGACCGATGGAGGTCATGAATGGCCCCATAAACGATCCGATCATGATAATGAAGAAAATCCGTGCCGGAATTATCCAGCTCTGGCCCGTAACTATCAGCATGATTCCGGCTGCCGTCATCAGAAAGATTGCCCGGTTTATGGCCAGCATGGTTGGCGTTATTGTTTTAATGAATCTCTTTGCCAGCGTAGTGCGAATGGCATAAAAAGTAGTACAAATAAGCATCAGTCCAGAGGTTCCTGTCAGATAGGAATGCAGCGAACCGCCTTTGTGGTAACTGATCACGAAAGCCCCGGTAAAGGTTAACGCCACCCCGGCAATCTCCCATCCGCGGAATCGCTCACCAAGTAAAGTGATGCCAAGCAGCGTGACGAATATATACTCCATGTTCCGGAGAAACGAGGGTATCGCAGGATTGGTGGCGACAGAAATCGAGGCATAAAAAGTTCCGGTGGCAATCAGCTCCACCAGACCCATCATCACAAGAATTTTAAGGGATTTTACCGGAATCTTTCGGAAATGTCTGGTTTCAGCGGATCGCAGGGTATACAAAAGGTTATATACGATAGCCAGGGAAAACCAATAAATCCCGAATTGAAACAGGCTGACTTCGTTAAGGGCCGCTTTGCTGAAAATATATACGGTGGAACCGGCAACTGTGGCCAGTAAAGCATACGCGTATCCTTTAAGCTCCGGTTTGAGTTTCATTTTTGTTGAAAGGCGAAATTAACAAATTGTAGAGACGGATAATTATCCGTCTCTACCAAATGCTGTTCAACCTTTCAGCCAGTTTGTTGTTATATGTTGAAGAAATAGGTAAACAAAAATATAATGGATAATAAAGAGTTGGCCCGCGACTATGAGATCGAGAATAAGGAATGGATAGATTCCATCGATTATATCATTCAAAATGAGGGCTATGAGCGTGCAAAAGAGATTCTTCTGCTCCTCCAGAGCCGGTCGCAGATGAAGGGGATCGATTTTTCCTATCAGGGGAATACCCCGTATATTAATACTATTCCGGTGAGTAAAGAATCGCCGTACCCGGGCAGCCGGGAGATGGAGAGGAAAATAAAGAGTCTGATCCGTTGGAATGCCATGGCGATTGTGGTGCGGGCAAACAAGGAATCGGAGGGGATTGGCGGACATATTTCCACCTATGCCTCCAGTGCTACGTTGTATGAAGTGGGGTTCAACCATTTTTTCCGTGGAGGCGATGAAGGCCGGCGCCCCGACATGATTTATATTCAGGGACATGCCTCGCCAGGGATTTATGCACGATCTTTTATGGAGGGTCGGTTTACCGAGCAGGACCTGAAGAATTTCCGTCGCGAGCTGAAAGAAGGTGGTGGATTGGCTTCTTATCCTCATCCCCGTTCGATGAAGAATTACTGGCAATTTCCCACCGTATCGATGGGATTGGGACCGTTAACTGCAATATATCAGGCACGATTCAATCGATATCTGGAAGATAAAGGGCTGATACCAAAATCTGACCAGAAAGTTTGGGCATTCCTCGGCGACGGCGAGATGGATGAACCCGAATCGATGGGCGCACTTACCCTGGCTTCAAGGGAGGAGCTCGATAACCTGATTTTCGTGGTAAACTGTAACCTTCAGCGTCTGGATGGTCCGGTCCGCGGAAACGGATCGATTGTTCAGGAGCTGGAGTCGGCCTTTCACGGTGCCGGCTGGAACGTGATCAAGGTGATGCATGGCAAGGACTGGGATCCGTTGTTTGAGAAAGACACCGAAGGATATCTGGCAAAAAGATTTGGAGAACTGGTTGATGGACAGCGACAGAAATATATAGTATCAACCGGCGATTTTATCCGGAAGGATTTCTTCGGAAAATATCCGCAGACACTTAAAATGGTGGAGAATTATTCCGATGAGCAGCTCGAGAAACTAAGCCGCGGTGGGCATGATCCTCTGAAAGTATACAATGCCTATAAAGCTGCGGTAAATCATAGGGGAGCACCAACGGTGATTCTGACATCAACAGTTAAGGGTTACGGAATGGGCGAGGCTGGCGAGGGGCGGAATATCACCCATCAGCAAAAGAAACTCAATGAAGAGGAACTAAAATATTTCCGCGGTCGGTTTGGTATTCCAGTCTCGGATGATATTATCGCCAAGGCGCCATTTTACAGGCCTGCCGATGATTCTGAGGAGATAAAATATTTACTCGGACAGCGTCAGAAGCTTGGCGGTTTTCTGCCTAAGCGCGTATCTGAAAAGGTCCGCTTTGAGATGCCTGATCATACGATTTTTGATGAATTCGGCAAAGATTCCGGCGGCAAGGAGGTGGCAACCACCATGGTCATGGTTCAGATCCTGACCAAGCTGCTGAAAGATAAAAATGTAGGAAAACTGATTGTTCCGATAGTTCCCGATGAATCGCGCACTTTCGGCATGGATTCCTTGTTCAGGCAGGTGGGAATCTATTCCCACAAGGGGCAGCTTTATGAGCCGGTGGATCGCGAAAGCCTCATGTATTATAAGGAAGCGGTGGACGGAGCGATTCTGGAGGAAGGAATTAACGAGGCTGGATCGATGTCGTCATTTATCGCGGCAGGCATCAGTCACTCCACACATGGTGTGAATGCCATCCCGTTCTTTATTTTCTATTCGATGTTCGGATTTCAGCGCGTTGGAGACCTCGTTTGGGCAGCAGGAGATGTACGTGCGAGAGGTTTCATGATCGGTGGAACATCCGGACGCACCACACTCGCCGGTGAAGGGTTACAGCATCAGGATGGCAACAGCCACCTGCTGGCGCTCACCTATCCGGCGGTGAAAGCTTACGATCCCGCCTTTGCCTACGAACTGGCGATTATCGTTGAAGAGGGGATCAAGGAGATGTATGTCGATGGACTTGACGTGATCTATTATATCACGATCATGAACGAGAAATATCCCATGCCGGCCAAGCCGCCATGTACCAAGGCGCACATTCTGAAAGGCATGTATCAGTATCGATATGAAGAGAACAATATTCACAATCTGAACCTGCTGGGCAGCGGTGCCATACTAAATGAAGTCATACGGGCTGCTGATATTCTTAAAAATGATTACGATATACATCCGCATGTGTGGAGTGTAACAAGTTATAAGAATCTGTATGATGATGCCCGTGAGGTAGTGCGTTATAATACCCTGTTTGCCGGAAAGAAAAAAGAGAGCCACATACAATTCCTCGTGGGCAACCAGCCCGGACTGTTCGTTGCGGCAACGGATTATGTTAAAGCACTGCCGCTATCGGTGGCCACCTATTTTCCCGGGCCATTTGTGGCATTGGGAACCGATGGGTTTGGCGTAAGTGAGACCCGAAAATCTTTGAGGGATCATTTTGAAGTGGATGCCAAGCATATCGTGTGGACTACGCTCGTACAACTGCGAGATAATGGCAAGATTGAAGATTCAGTTCTTGATGTTGCGCGGGTTAAGCTGGGAATCAATTCCGATAAGCCAAATCCCGCAGCCATCTAACAGACAAACCGACCAAACATGAAACAAGAGATTAGATTACCAGAGATAGCCGACAATGTGGTATCGGGATTTTTGTCCCGCATACTGGTGAAAGTTGGCGATGTGATTGAAAAAGATCAGTCGATCATCGAGATGGAGACTGACAAGGCAGCGACTGACATTCCCTCTCCGATCGGCGGAAAAATTGTGGACATCAAAGTGAATGCAGGCGATGAAGTGAGGGTGGGGCAGGTGATTATGGTGCTCGAAGTGCTCGCGGAGAGTGGCGTGGTAAGTCAAGAGGTCCCCGCGTTCGCGAGGATGACAGAAAAGGAATTCGTTGTAAGGGAAGCAGAAAAAGAAATAGCACCCGCGATCCACCTCACCCCCAGCCCCACTGCCACGATCCACCTCACCCCCAGCCCCTCTCCCGCGCTCGCTGCGCTCACGGGAGAGGGGAGCAGAGCACCTCAGCCTTCTTCAGCATTCGTTCCTGCGTCGCCTTCGGTGCGTCGTTTTGCGCGTGAGCTCGGGCTGGATATCAATAAGGTGAAAGGAAGCGGTGCCGGTGGCAGGATATCGGATGATGATGTGAAGGCGCATGCCAAGGAGGTGATACAATCGCCGAAAGCATCGCAATTCGCGGGATATGCCGAGGTACCCGACTTTTCGAAGTGGGGTCCGGTGGAGGCGCAACCGATGAGCAGGATCAGGACGATCACTGCCGAAAGTACGGTGAACTCCTGGCAGACCATTCCGCAGGTGGTGCAGTTTGAAAAGGCTGATATCACCGAGGTGGAGAAATTCAGGCTGGCAAGCAAGGCGGCTGTGGAGAAAGCAGGGGGCAAGCTCACGATGACGGCCATCTTGTTAAAACTGACGGCCATGGCGCTGAAGCAATTCCCGAAATTCAATGCCAGCGTTGACATGAAGAATAATCAGATCATTTATAAGAACTATATAAACATTGGCATTGCAGTGGATACCGAGCAGGGATTGCTTGTTCCGGTTGTACGCGATGTCGATAAGAAAAGCCTGACCCAGCTATCGGTGGAGCTTGGTGGAATTGCCGAGCGGGCAAGGCTTCGCAAGCTCACCAGCGAAGAGATGCAGGGAGGAAACTTCACCATTTCGAATCTGGGGGGTATTGGCGGGACTTCATTTACACCGATCGTTTATCCCAACCAGGTAGCGATTCTTGGAGTATCGAAATCGGCCATTGAGCCGGTTTATCAGGATGGGGCCTTTGTTCCGAGGAATATGCTGCCGCTGTCGCTGAGCTACGATCATCGTTTGATTGACGGGGCCGATGGTGCCCGTTTTCTCGGTTGGATGTGCAAGGTTCTGGAACAACCATTTTTAACCTGGTTATAATTGACAGTTATGGAAAATCATCAGGTAGTGGTTATTGGCGCGGGTCCGGGAGGATATCGTGCGGCATTTATGGCAGCCGATCTGGGCATGAGGGTTACGCTTATCGATCCGGCGGCCAATCCCGGCGGGGTTTGTCTGTATAGGGGTTGCATTCCTACTAAGGCGCTTCTTCATCTGGCTAAAGTAAAAGAGGAGGCAATGCATGCGGCGGAGTGGGGGCTGACTTTTAAAGAACCGAAAATCGATCGGGAGAAGATAAAGGCTTGGAAAGACTCAGTTATTTCACAGCTGACGGGAGGATTAGGGCAGTTGACGAAGGCGAGGAAAATTAATTATATCCAGGGGTGGGCAAACTTTATTGATTCGTCGACTTTGGAAATAAAAGGCATAGGGCAGAAGGCAGACGGCAAAAATCAGGAAGAAGAAATAAGTCAGAGGATTAAGTTTGACTTTGTGATAATTGCGACGGGGGTGGAGCCGATTAAGCTGCCGTTTATCAAGGAGTATACTGATCGGATTATGAATGCGGAGATTGCGCTGGAGCTGAAATCGATTCCGAAGAGGCTGCTGATTCTGGGTGGCGGATATATCGGGATGGAATCGGCAACAATATATAAGGCTTTAGGTTCGGAGGTTTCGCTGGTGGAGGTTATGCCAACCATTATGCCGACGATGGATCCGGAGCTGGTGAATATTTATCTGAAACAGAACAAATCGCTTTTTAAGGAGAGTTGGTTTAATACGAAGGTGACCGGGATAGTGGAGCATGAAAGGGGCGTTAGTGTATCAATGGAGAAGGTGACGGGTGACAGGGTGACAGGTGACAAAGATTCGATTATTGAGAGGGAGTTTGATGCGGTGCTGGTGAGTGTTGGGATGCGGCCGAATACGAAGGGATTGGATCTGGAGAAGGCCGGGGTGGAGATTGATCAGCGAGGATTTATCAAAGTTGACAATCAGTGCCGGACGAATGTGTCCAACATTTTTGCCATTGGCGATATCAGCGGCGGGATGCTGCTGGCGCACAAGGCAAGCTATCAGGGCAGGATTGCGGCGGAGGTGATTGCGGGTCAGAAGTCGGCCTTTGATGCCCGGGCGATACCGGCGGTGGTTTATACTTCACCGGAGATTGCCACGGCGGGATTATCGGAGCTGGAGTGTAAAGAAAAAAATATTCCCTATCGCACGGTGAAATTTCCGTGGGCGGCCAGCGGTCGTGCGGTGGCTATGGGAGCTACGGCAGGGCTGACGAAGCTGATTATTGAAGAGGGCACGGAAAGGATACTGGGAGCAGGTATTGTTGGCGCCAACGCTGGCGACCTGATTTCGGAAGCCGTTTTAGGCATAGAGATGGCCGCCAGGGCAAGTGACATGGCGTTAAGCATCCATCCGCACCCGACAGTCTCGGAAACGCTTATGGAGGCTGCTGAGGTGTTCTACGGGCATCCGGTGCATGTGGCGCCGGCGAAGAAGAAATCGTGACACGAAACGCGTGACACGGAAGAACGTGACACGAAACGCGTGACGCGTAGCGATCGAAGAAGAAGATCGGAAGACGAAGAAGAAGATCGGAAGAGTCTGCAGTTGGCAGTCGGTACGATATTCTCAATGTGATTTTTGAATTGTCCAAGTTTTGTATACTTTTGTGCCCACTACGCTGGTCACATAGCCAAGCGGTTAGGCACCGGTCTGCAAAACCGGCTACAGCGGTTCGAATCCGCTTGTGACCTCTGGAAATTTAGCCCATAGCGCAGAAAATCAGCGACATGGGCTTTTTCTTTTAGGTGATTTTCCCGACCATTTCCCGACGGAAGCAGGATCTCGATAAGCCTTTAACTTGATGTACACCTTGTAAAAAATCGAAGTAATGGGCGTTCATGGAATCAACCCACCACTTTGGATAGATAAAACGGTACTGTTGAGCAGTCCGTTACGCTTTGAAATGAGCAGGGGATTACGGAGTTTAAACAATTGGTATTCTGTCGAACATCTGATTTGCACTGCTTTCCAGAATCGACTG
>CAIXHD010000551.1 GCA_903919065.1 uncultured Bacteroidota bacterium | reverse complement strand
CGGATCACAATAGGTACGGGAAACGATCGGGATGAAGATAAGGGCCTTTAGTTTCTCTTTAAGCGAGGCTGCCACATCATGCGTCTCCAGCAGTCCGTCATGCGGATTGATATCAAAATACACGCTGATATCCTCTTTGAAGGTGGCTTCCAGTTCCGTTTTCAGAGCCTCCACAAATTCAGTCACCCAACCGTCGCCTTTGTTGTCTTTCTGACGGTAGCTGATGAAGATGTCGTATTCGAAGCCGGGCAGAACCGATGACATGATCCAAAATTCAGGTCGTTACTATCAAAGTTACAGAACTTTAGAATTAATACAGACGAATGGGAGATAATTTTCAGGTCAAGAAGCTTGTGACCTCAACCTTTACAACCGCTCCACCTGTCAATCAACCAGATCGGTTTTGTGTTTTGGGGGAGTTGACAAGTATTTGGCAAGTTCTTTTTTGAAATGCGACTGTATTAGGAGGTTAGTATAGGTAGTCAAAGGATTCTGGCGGCCATTGATCCCTGGTCCGGCGGAAAGTTGTAAAAAAGTCCGGCGAGGACTGGTATTTTTGTCGGATAGTATACAAAGTAGTAACGGTTCGAGTTTCATTTCTGTTTTGCCAGGGTAAAAATCATGCTGTCGCCTTCGTTATGGTAAGCAAAATCAATACCGATATTACTTGCCATTATCCTGATATGTTGATATAAGAACCGCTCGAATTCATCAAGCGTGACTCCTAAAACAGGTCCCTCATTAAAACTGGCAGAATAGGGACGATTGCTTTTCATGGTCACGACTGAATCCGTCTCCGAGATGATATCAAATTGACCATTAGGATAGCTTTCGAAAACAAAATGGAAAAGCTTAACTACCGGAGGAAGTCCGTTATCACCATTTCCCAGGTTATGCTTGCCCGCAACAAATACAGCGAAGTCATCTACCGTTTGTCCTACACTTTTGGCATATGCAATCCCAGTGCAGATATAATAATCAGTTCGCCAGACAGCATATCTTTCCTTTTGCTCAACCGTAGCATCTTTCAATTGAATCTTTACGTACGTCGAATCTCGTGCTAATGCTTTCTTTGTTTCCTGACAGAATACATTATTTGGGATAAGCAGTAGTGTGATGCAAAGCAATCCCCCAAAAAACTTTTCCATAGCCTTTTTGTTTTAAGATTTTGTACATAACCCATTCATCCTTAAAAGGTAACGAAGAAAATTGAGAATACCAAATCGACGTTATGGATGATTGGTTTGATCGAAATCGGGTTATAAAAATTGTCCCTGTTTAGGACGGGTGGGAAAGGTAGGACGGTTGAGGATGATCTAATTAGACTGATTTTGATTTGGTTAACATGAAAACCATTTCGTAAATTTGATAATTGGCTAAAATTTGAAACCATGAATTCACTTAAACGCTGCTTTGCTATCCCAGTATTCCTCATGTGGATGTTTTTTCCAGTCATGGACGGACTTTCCCAATCATCAGGAAGTTCGCCTTTAAAGGGGGAAAAAGAGGTTCCCGTCATCCAGGTGGCAGGTAATCCTTATGAGCGGGGTCTTCAACATGGAATGCAATTAAAAAAAGAAATCGGGGAATTGTATAAAGCCTGGAAGGACAATCTTGTTGCTTCCACAAAAAGGGATGCCGACTCATTAATCACAGAATTTCTCGCGGAAACTGATTTTATACCGGCCATCAATAAATGGACACCCGGACTCATGGATGAAGTCAGGGGGATTTCGGAAGGTTCCGGTCAGACATTCAATGATGTCTTTGCATTCCAATTGCTTGATGAATTTTGGGTTTATCTCGACAGACTAGAGAAAGAAAATTCGGATCATTGCAGTTGCATTGGCGTCTCCTCAACAGCCAATCATCCTGCCATCGTTGCACAAAACATGGATTTAGAAAACTATTGGCATGGGTATCAAATATTATTACACATTTCCGGAACCGAAACAGAGCCCGAACAATATATTTTGACAACCACCGGTTTAGTGGCATTGACTGGAATGAACGCAATGGGAATCGGGATTAATGCGAATACCCTCATGCCATTGCAAGCATCCGGAAAGGGTTTGCCTGTGGCTTTCTTCATACGTGGAATATTAAGTAAACGGAATAGTGGAGAAGTTCTGGCCTTTGTAAAATCAGCGGAACATGCATCAGGTCAGAACTATATTATTGGCATACAAGACAGTGTGTATGATTTTGAAGCTTCTGCAAACCAGGTGGTTCGGTTTTATCCCGATCAAAAGAAAAGCGGATTGGTTTATCACACCAATCATCCTCTTGTCAATCCGAATGTAAAACCGTGGTATCGGGAATCCCAAAAGGAGATATTGGCGGGAAAAGCAAAGAATGTAAATAGTGTGGAACGTTACAAAGCATTGAAAAAAAGGCTTGATAAACCTATTGACCAAATTACCGCAGACCTGATCAAGACCACACTCCGGTCGAGAGATGATCAAAAAAATCCGGTTTGCCGTGCCTATAATGAGAGTGCATGGGCATTTACTTTTAGTTCCGTAGTTTATACCCTGACTGGCAAAAGGTCGGTACAGGTAACCTATGGCCCCCCGAACAAGTCGGAATATAAGGAGCATTTCTTTAAAGAATGAGTATTGGGAAATGGGTTATGAAATTTGTCACTCGCTTGGTCGGGTGGGTGGATGCGGGGGGTTAACCCTGACATGGATACGCAGAGGTTGGAGCATTCATGACCTATCAGTATGAACCCGCTCCACCTGTCAATCAACCAGATCGGTTTTGTGTTTTGGGGGAGTTGGCAAGTATTTGGCAAGTTTTGCGGGAAACTTTGCACAACCGTTAAATCCGGCGACTATACCACCCGAACCTGGGTAACTTGTTTTCCAGCAGTACGGGTTCTTATGGATTTGATCACTTCAGTAATTAGGGAACTTTCTTGTTCCAGATCATAATCATCCTGGAGCCCCAGCCAAAATTTTGCCGTTGTGCCAAAATAGGCGCTCAGCCTCAAAGCAGTGTCGGCCGTAATTCTCCTGTTACCCTTAATGATCTGGGATATCCGGGTCTGAGGTATACAAATGTCTTTTGATAGTCGATAAGCAGTGATACTCATCGGGATGAGGAACTCTTCCAACAAGACTTCTCCGGGATGTACGTTTGCGAGTTTTTCCATTTCAATTCTATTTATGATAATCGACAATCTCAACGTCAGAAGCCTGACTAGATAAAACGATACCGTTGAGCATTCCGTTATGGTTTGAATTGAGCAGTAAATTATGGACATTAAGCTATAGGAACTCACTGCCTCCGGAATATCCGCACATATGGGTAATTAGCCGAATTCAGGCACCGGAGACTGGTCAACCAGTCCGCTTTTCCCAGACAAGAATCCTGATTTATTATTATTCATCCTGATCAAAGTTTTTAAGAAAAACCGATGAATCCCTCACGGGCTTCATCAACTGTGGCACCGGCCTGCTCACAAAACCGGCCGGCCGGGTATTGCGCCCCTCACGCCCCATATCGCCAAGGTCTTCCCTGGCTTTCAGTGCGTATTCCAAAAGTTTTGCAACGATATCCGGATGGGTTGAGGAAACGTCACGCTTCTCCCTGATATCCTCCGACAGGTTGACCAGTTTCAGCTCGCGGCCCGGCATGAACGTCCCCTGGTGACTGTCATTATACATGGAATCGAGGGGCAGCAGCAGTTTCCATTTTCCCGACCTGACTGCCTGTAGCTGCTCCAACTGATAATAGTAGAATACTTCTGTCGGTGATGGAGCACCCTTTACCGTCATCAACTCCCTGATGTCGTGTCCGTCGATGATCCGGTTATCCGGATATTCAAACCCAACCAGGTGTGCCAGCGTTGGAACGATATCCATGGTGGTTGCCAGTTCCGAAGAGGTCATTCCCCGGGGGATCTGTGCCGGCCATGTCATAATGCAGGGCTCGCGCATTCCCCCTTCCTGGGTACTTCCCTTCCAGCCCGAAAGCGGGGCATTGCTCCTCTCCGAACTCGGCGGGGCTCCATTGTCAGAGGTGAAGATCACCAGGGTGTTTTTATCCAATCCGTTCGATTTGAGGTACTCGTTGATCTGGCCAACCGACCAGTCCACCTCCTCAACGGCATCACCCAAGATTCCGTTATTGGATTTGCCACGGAAGGCTTCGCTGGCATGCAGCGGGTCGTGGACCATGACGTGCGGAAGGTAAATGAAGAACGGCCGGTCTTTATTTTTTTCCATGAATCTGATGGCTTCCTCGGTAAACCTTTGAGTGAGGGTTTTCTGGTCGGCAGGCGCTTCGATCACCTCTTCACCGCGCATCAGGGGCAATGGGCACCAGCTGTAATTCATGTCGTTGCTGTATGGTATTCCGAAGTACTCGTCGAATCCCTGCCGGGTGGGCAGAAAAGGCTCCTGGTCACCCAAGTGCCATTTTCCGATACAGGAGGTGGCATATCCTTTGCTTTTCAGGATTTCGGCCAGGGTGATCTCATTGGCGTTCAGTCCCTTATGCGATGCCCCAAACAGCACCTGCCGGCCAACCATACCAAACGGACGGGCGTTCACATGCATGTCAACCCGTCGTGGGTAACAGCCGGTCAGCAGGCTTGCCCTGGATGGAGTGCAAAACCCGCTGGAAACATAAAAATCGGTAAACCGAATCCCCTCAGCAGCCATACGGTCGATGTTCGGAGTCCTGTTCTTTTCTGAACCATAACAGGCCAGGTCGCCATAGCCCATATCATCGGCAAGGATGATGATAACATTCGGCAGGTTATGCCTGCCACAGCGAACATTCAG
The DNA here is from genome assembly GCA_903919065.1 of uncultured Bacteroidota bacterium. Classification (GTDB taxonomy): domain Bacteria; phylum Bacteroidota; class Bacteroidia; order Bacteroidales; family UBA12481; genus UBA12481. The sequence continues at coordinate 2,679 of CAIXHD010000551.1, read as the reverse complement.
AAGAAAGAAGCCGATTATCGCCAGGAGAAGGAGTTTTCTTTTCATTTTACTCTGATTTTAGATCTCTTAGTTGAAACGAACAACATATTCCTGCGTTATGCTGGAAGAAGTGGCAGCAAAGCCTGGTATTCTAATCCACCTTGAAGAACCGGGTTCTCCAACCCATATGGTATATTTCCCAGGCTTGTCGACTTTAGGTTTAAACGCATTTCCATTGATCCTGACGGTAAACTCAGTTTGATCTGTTTGTTCTGAAACGATCTGAATAACTGCATTTTTCATCTCGGGAATTTTAATCAGTGGTAACTCCCACCTCGAAGACCGGTTTCGGTTGTCCATCTGGTTGATTTTAATGGGCCATCCTGGAAACTGCCTTGCGGAGGAGTCGGCTGGATTTGTTATTCTGGGCCAGCATTCCAGAGTGATATCCCTGGTTTCACGATTCAGCCTGACCAGACCATATCCCGTTGCCCGGTCATAAAGGATGGCGGGTTCCCTGCCGGTGAATACGGGATTGGATACAGCAAAGACAGTCATTTTGTTGCCAAAACCATCAAGGTAATCGCCCGTATATCGCGGTTCCAGTTCGAATCTGGCTAAACCCAGTTCTTTAGGGCACCATCTTCTCGGCCATACATTCGAGATTGCGGGGACACAAAAAGCATAACCAGCATCCCGCCAGTTTTCACATCCATATTGAATGACGCTTCCAAGATGCTGGTCGCCTGCGATATGCAAGGCATAAGCCTTTCGCATTATTGAAACAGCTTTTTTTCTCGGAGTTTGGGGCCATCCATTGGAATCCATATCCTGGACCACCGTATCATTTTCGGGATACTCGTCAGCCTTAAGAATCCGAAGTATTGGTACAGAGTTGTCAGAATTCGATTCCGCAGCCGGCAAAGTGGCCACATTCGCAAAGATGGTCTGGGATAAAACAACCTTCATCCAGGTCCGGTCTGCCCAGTCATGGGTCCATTGTTCCAGAAAGCTTTCCTGTCGGTCTCCCAGTAAAACTGCACCAGGTGCATCAGAAAGCCCAGCCATGTCGAATGCCCGGTTCCCCGCAAAACCATTATCGACTTTTGCCTCAGGAAGCAGTGGACCCGGTGCAGATTTAAACTTCCGGTCTTCAATGATGGCAAAACTGATTCCTGCATAACGCATTTCTGTAAAATAGACTCCTATGCCCTGAGCAACAGGGGTATTATCCACCGGATCCGGGAAATGGCTGGTTTGGGTTCGTTGTACCATATTTACCCATGCAGGGTCCATCTTGTATCCGCCCCTGTCCTGTGCAGCTGAGCTGGTCAGCCCTTTGGGAGTGGGAATTCCGCCAGCACCCCAAAGATTTCCATGGTAAACATCATGGTCATCAGGAATAGCAACCGTTGGTCTGTCGCGGGTTAGCTCACCGTATGCCCATCCGTACAGGTACCATTTTCTCAGGTAATCCAGAACAGCCTTGTCCAATGGTGCAGTTTGTGTGCCGAAGCCGCCTGCCATTTCATATATCTGGTCTCCGCTGAAGAACAGCATGTCGGGATCGTGGAAGGCAACACTCCGGGCAATATCCTTATTTGGAAATCCCAGATCATTATTACCGGTGAAGGCTGCAATCGCAATTTCTTCCTTATCCCATGGCTCATGTCTGATCGTTCCAAAGTATTCGAAGGCCGAGAGTCTGTTACCAGTTACCCGACAGAGGTACCTGACGCGGTATTTAATATCTTTTTTTTCCTCCCAGCCAGGAATCCTGAATGTGGCTGTTCTTGACAAGGGATCCAGAATGTCTGTTCCAACCACTTTCCATTGGCCTTGGCGATTAACTTCCAGTAATGCCTCCTGTCCATCATGCTTCCCACAGGGAATCATTTGTGCAGTTAACTTCAGGATCTTGCCTGAGAGTGTATACTGGCAGAAAAGAATCGGTCCGAAAGTCCGCTCCGGATGAGTTACAAATTTATCCCCCTCTGTGGTCCAATTTGAAAACCAGAACTTCACATTTCCCTGTCGTTCCGTCCCGGGCTTAAAACCCCAGTTCCCATATGTCACCCCAATTCTGGATTCTTTAACTTCCTTTAAGGCACCTTTACTGCAGCTTAAGCCAACCCCGCCGGTGAGCCATTCCGGAGCAACCAGACCGCTGATACTGCCTTTTTCTGCCCCTTTTGGGCTGCTAACGGTCAGTGTGACCTTGTAGGTATCTCCATCACGGATTCCTCTTACAGTGAGCTCGATTTGTTCTTTATCCAGATGTACGATTGAAGTCTCTGACACCTGATTTCCTACGAATAGTTTTCCGTCTGTTGTTATGCCGACTGGAAAACCCTCGCCTCTCACCGCATCATCACGGTAATCTTCAAAGTCGCCTCGTATGCCAAGCAAAAATCCAATCCAGCCAGGATTAAGGGGTGTGTTGTCACCGGGAACTCTTCCAGCCGTGACCTTCATTTCGAAATCCTTGTCATTGCCCACAAGCTCCCGGGTCAATAAGAACAAATTTCTGCCTCCCCCCGAAGCCACGCAAACCATCTTGCCAGCATCAAGCTCCCAGTCTTGCAAAGGGTTGGCCCAAATTTCCGGGCTTATCCATGTCCTGGTAACATTTTTCGGAACCCTGACTTTGTAGGTTTCCAGGGATAATGCGGAAAGCGAAAAAGCTAACAATATGATTAT
>CAIXHD010000550.1 GCA_903919065.1 uncultured Bacteroidota bacterium | reverse complement strand
TCGAGCTGGTCGAGAGAGTCCTCATCATCTTTTGAAATACTGGCATTAAAAATAAACTCTGATTTGATATTTGCTGAGTCGGGTGTCATGCTGAATGCGGACCGGGGTGGGGAATAGCCTTGTGGAACAATTATATTGATAAACATGGAATCACGCCGGTTGGTGAGGGTTGAAGCCTCCAGTTTGATCCGGTATGTGCCTGCCTTGAAAAATCGGTGAGTGATCACGCTGCCGGTTGAATACATTCTGTCCCATATACCGTCCGATTCCCAGTCCCACCTTACAAATACCGGATTTTCGCGTGTACCCTGATCGGTTACGGAGTCCGTTATGAACCGGAAAACAGTAGTTGTATTTCCACTCTCCGGACTTAGTTTGAAATAAGCCACAGGCTGAATATCTGTCGGTTCCTTGGTCTTATCGCACCCGAATATGCTCACCATCAATGCGATCGTTAAAGTTAATTCCGATATGAAGCGAGCAATTTTCAAAACTATTTCTTTTTAAAACTATCTATCGTACTAATCCCTTCTCTGTCATCCTCGCGAGGCGGAGCCGGAAGCGGGGACCTTTTTGCTGTCGTACCGAGGTTAACGCGGGGACCTTTTTGCTGTCGTACTGATGCTCCCGACGGCACCCCTCTCCTGCTTCCCGTCCTGTCAACAAAATTTAATTTCTTCGTAACCACTCCGTAAGCCAGTGTATCGATCGACTGCTCAGTCAGGCGGAAGCCGTTTATTTTCCTGACCACCTGTGATGAAAATATCCCGAATCCGTTTTTGATATTTGAATAATCAATAATGCTGAATGTCTGGCCGCCTTCCTGCAACTGCATATAGTACCCAAGTTCTTCACCGCCACTTATAATTACAGCATCCACCGACAGGCATTGACGCAGCAAAGCCGGATCTGAGGGTAAGGCTTCAGACAGATAATTATAAAAATTAGCGCTATTGATAGGATAAGAGAACAGATTCTCTCTTGTTTCCAGGTAGAATATCGATTTTAACGGGATAAGGATCTCTTTTTCAATCGTTTTGTCAGGCCCGATCTCCAAATAGTGCATCACAAAGCCGAGTTGGTAGATGGCAGCATTAAGACTTCTCGTCCAATAGAATGAAAGATTATGATCAGGAAGCATATGAATATACCTGACCTCAGGGTACAAAGGGTTAACGATTTCGAAATCACCTACTGTATAGCAGGTTGAATAAACTATTTCATCAGTTTCTTCCGGATAGATGATCAGTCGGTAATCAGTTTCGGGTTTCACTTTAAATTCCGCTTTATAGACCCAATGTTCCTGTCGCGGAAAAAATCCGCTGTCCTTTATCAATTCCACCGGTGTAAAAAATGATCTGTTTGTAACTACTCCATTGATCACCTCCTCAACGCCAACTTTAGTAGCCTTTGAAAAGAGGATGCTGTCGGGGCTGTCAGGCGGGATGGTGGCATCGGTGACCGCATAAGATCGCGACAGCCTGACATACTGTGTGGTACTGTCCTGGTTGAGGATGCAGATAACAACCGGTGTGGTGCCGGCAGGAGCCAGAACAGTAATATCCGTTTCGCAGCTGCTGAAAGCCAGGATCGCTGAGAAGAAAATCACCAGCGCAAGCAACGGTGGCAGGGTTTTTCTCATTGAAAGAGCACGATTACCTGGGTAACTTTGTCGTCGTCAATGGTGAACTTGCCCATTACGTGCTTTGTCCCCCACTTATTGCCTGGAAATCCACCGGCAGAGCAGCTGTCGCCACCGCAAATACAGGCTTCAGCTGCTTCGTAATAATAGCTTCCCGGTTCGAGATAAAAGAAATATACCTCCTGGAAAGTGGTCACATTGGCCGACTGGATAAAATTCCCTTTATAAATCTCCATGGCATCTTTAGCCACGTGCAACTCCGATCGGACAATCCTGTCGGGCGGAATCCAGGGATGCGAAATTTCAAACAGCACTCTGAGTGTTCCCTCCGGTTTTGCTTCAATTCCATGGTTATCATCCGGCATGTCATCAGGGTTGCAGGCGAAGAGCGCCAAGGCTGCCAGAATGAGGATATAAGATAGTTTCATGTTTCAGAGTTTCAGAGTTTCAGCAGTTGCGAAATTTCGTTGTTTGGGACGAGGTCCCCGCCTCCGGCTTCGCCTCCGCGGGGATGACAACTCTTCGAGACTGCCGACTGAAGACTGTCGACTGAAGACTCTTTCGTGTCTCGTGTCTCGTGTCTCGTGTCTCGTGTCTTCTGTCACCTGTCACCTGTCACACGTCACACGTCACACGTCACAATATTTCTTCTTGGGGGATGCATAAAATTACCGAATATTTTACAAAATCCCATAATGGCACCATTATTCTTGGCTTGAAAACAAAAAAATCATAATTGAAAGAGCTGCGTGTCGCTATGATGAGTAAGTTTGGGAGACGTGAAAATCTATGGTTATGGAAGAGAAATTGAGAATGACAATTGTTGTACCCTGTTTTAATGAACAGGAATCAATAAGGTTATTTCATGATGAAGTTGAGAGAACTTTTTGTAGTGGGCCTTTGAGCGAATTGGATCATAATATTTTATTTGTTAATGATGGCTCCAGTGACGATACGTTGCTTATAATTAAACAACTAGCCAAAAATTCCGATAATATTGAATATATTTCTTTATCAAGAAATTTCGGAAAGGAAGCAGCGATTTTTGCTGGCTTAGAAAATTCGACAGGTGATTTCGTAGCTTTAATGGATGCTGATTTGCAAGACCCTCCAAATCTCCTGGAAAAAATGTTTTTGACGATTGTAAATGAGGGATTTGATTGTGTCGCAACAAAGCGAAGCTCCAGAAAAGGTGAACCATTAATTCGCTCGTGGTTCGCCATGTTTTTTTATAAAATTATTAACTCAATTTCTAAAATTAACCTAGTTGATGGAGCTCGGGACTTTCGATTGATGACACGGCAAATGGTTGATTCAATCGTTTCTTTACGTGAATACAACCGATTTTCAAAGGGTTTGTTTTCCTGGGTGGGATTTAATGTGAAATGGATTGAATATGAAAATATTGAAAGGATAGCAGGAAAAACAAAATGGTCGTTTTGGGGCTTGTTTCTTTATTCCGTTGACGGAATTATTGCGTTTTCGGCTGTCCCTCTTGCTTTGTCCTCTTTCCTCGGGGTGTTGATTTCATTCTTCTCTCTTTTGGGAATTATATTCATTGTGGTTAAGACGGTAATATTTGGTGATCCCGTGACAGGCTGGCCATCACTTGTAACTATTGTGTCATTTATTGGGGGATTACAATTACTTTGCCTGGGTATTATTGGGCAATATCTGGCGAAAACATATATGGAAACGAAAGACCGTCCAATATACATCTTGAAGGAAACCAGCCTGAAAAAATAAGTTCATGGACCTGATTGAAAAAACAGCTAACCTAAAGCGCCACCCCTGGGAATTGTCGCGCAGTAACTGCATCATGAAATTATTGGAGGGGAATGATGTAAATGCCGTTTACGGAGATATTGGGGCGGGTGACCGATTTTTTGCTGGCCAGTTGTTGTCGATTACTCGTGGAAAGGTATATGCTATTGATAAACTGTATGAGAACGACATGGCGATTGAAGATGGTGTTATCTGTTTAAATGATGTTGGCAGTCTGAAATTGTCCTCAGTTGACTGGTTTGTGATGATGGATGTTATTGAGCATGTTGAGGATGCTGATGAATTTATGGACAGTATTATTAAAAGGTTAAGACCCGATGGAAAAATATTAATTACTGTTCCTGCTTTTCAATTTCTTTTTTCATCTCACGATATCTTTTTAAAACACTATCGAAGGTATAGTCGCAAAAGTCTTGGTAGATTGTTGACTAATAATAACTTAAGAATTGAAAAGAGTTATTATTTTTATACAGCTTTATTTATTCTCAGATTGATTTCTTTCATTCTGCAAAAAATTGGAGTTATTAATAATAAGAAGATTGTTGGAGTCGGCGTTTGGCGTTTTAAGGAAAAGGCCATGATCTCCCGTGTATTGTTTCATATACTGAACCTGGATTATTTTATAAATAAATTTTTGACCAAATTCGGCGTTCGGTTGCCAGGATTGTCTTTGCTGGCTATTTGTTCCCGTGAACCATTAAAATAATGACTCGCAAGCTTTTATTCAGAATTGGATTGTCTGCCACTGTCCTGATCAGTGGGCTGTTCGTTTTTTTCTATTTTTCACCCATTGTTAAGAATCTGAATACCACAATATTTAGCAGCGATGGTGATGGCCTCAGGTCCTATTATAGTTACCTCTACCACATAAAAGAAGACTCAACGGCACTGAGGTTCGGGGGAATGAATTATCCATATGGGGAAACAATATTTTTCACGGATAATCAACCCTTTCTTAGTGAGGTTATGCGTTTGGTATGTAAGGTTGTTCCGGGCTTATTCGATTATTCTATAGCCATTTGGAATGGGGCTCTTTTTTTGTCAATCGTTCTGGCAGCTTTAATCCTTTACCTTATCCTGATGGAACTCGGTCTTCCGGTGGTGATGAGTGTAGCGGCCGGAATCGGAATCTCCATGCTCTCGCCACAGATCATGAGGATGGGTGCGCACTTTTCCCTTTCCTATATTTTTGTTATTCCGATGGCCATCTACCTGTTGCTGAAGTTTTCGAAGCAGCCAAAATATAAATACAGCCTCCTCATGGCTTGCCTGATTGTATGGTCCAGCGCCACTCATATGTATTATCTCGCCTTTCTGGCCATGCTGATTTTTCTTTTCTGGATATTCTTTGCTTTTTTCAACCGGGAAATTTTCGGCAAATGGAAAACATGGCTTCCTCATGTATTTATCCAACTGGTACTGCCGATAATTATTATAGAGCTGCTGGTTAATATTTCGATGGTTGCATTTGACAGGAGCAAATACCCCTACGGTTTTCTATACTACAGGGCTTATGCGGAAAGTGTTTTCCTGCCAGCCGACCGCCATTACGGAGCATTCCTGCACAAGATCATCAACTATAAATATATCAATTGGGAGGGATTTGCCTATATCGGGGCGGTTGCCACTTTTGCATGTGCAATCTTTTTCGGCAGGGTATTTCCGCGTCTGTTTAAAAGCAGGTTCCGCACAGGATGGATGTACGATAATAATCTATTTCTTACTTACCTTTTCTGGGGCTCTTTCCTGATCCTCCTCTATTCATTTGGCATTCCTTTTATCCTTGGTCTGGAAGGAATCATTGATTACATCGGTCCGGTCAGGCAAATGCGTGGGGTCGGTCGTTTTGCCTGGGTATTTTATTATTCAATGAATATTCTGGCATTTTATTCGGTCTGGCAGTTTTTTAAAAGCAGGAAAAATAAAGTGGTGCCTTTGGTATTAATCGCACTGACCTTCTTGACGCTGCTCACCGAAGCACATGTGAATATGAAATTTATTTATCCCTGGCTAAATAAAAAGAATCCTGAATTTCTTGATTTTAAAAATACCTTGCCTCAGGATCAATGGGTGAAGGAAATTGATGCTTCAAAATACCAATCAATAATCTCGCTACCGTTTTTTCATGTCGGCTCTGAGAATATCTGGCTGGAATCGGATTGCCGTATCGATGCCGAATCATTTAAAGTTTCGTTAAAAACCGGTCTGCCATTGCATGCCGTAATGATGGGCCGTACCTCATTATCACAGACCTATAAAGCTTTGGAGTTGGTTTGGGAACCCTATCGTGAACCGGAAATCTTAAATGATCTGAAATCCTCAAAACCAATACTGGTTCTTTCTGCCGAGTGCGATCGGCTCGGACCCGGAGAGAAAATGATTCTTCAGCATACCCGTCGCATCACCTCTCCCGGACAATGGTATAATCTCGGCGAAATATCTCCGGAAACCCTGCGCAAGCTGGCCAGCTTGCATGCAAAAACACTTTTTGAATGGAAAGATCCCGCAGCGCGGTTCGACGGTAAAAAATTCTTTATGCCGGATTCTTCAGTGACTTATATCTATAGGGATTTCTCTGAACAGAATGCAGATTCCGGATACCTCAATGCCGGAACAATGGTAATTCCCTGGAAAACCACTGGTCGGTTCATAAATGAAAAGCTTCCGCCAAGCTTGGCCCCCGGTGAAATAACTGTTTCTTTCTGGGTGAAAAATATTCGGGATGATAATATGCCAAGGATAGACATTGAGATTGATAACCTGGATAGTAATCTGAATGTTACCCGATACGATAGGAATATCTGGGGCCGATATTTAAAGCTGATCGATGGCAATTGGGGATTAATAGAGTTCACTTTTCCTGTTGCTGCCGGCGAAGCCATTGGATTGGCTATCTATCCGGGGAAAATTAAACATGACATTACAATCGATGACCTGCTGATCCGGAAAACCGGAACCGATATCTATGGAAATATTGAAGGGAAAGGCCGGATTTTGAATAATCGGTTTTATCCTGCCCGATTATTTAAATAAATCTTAGATCTGTAATTGGTTATCCCCGTAATCTGCAGCAGGTAAATACCCGGACTCAGGTTTTTATCCACATCAATATTAATAGAGGTTCTTCCTGCAGATATAAAATAGCTTCCGGTTAAAACTTTTTTGCCGGTTAAGTCAATGATATTCAATTCGATATTTCCAGATGTCGGGCTCTCGACCTGAACGTAAATCCGATCATTGACAGGATTGGGGAAGATGTGGATTTCGGGTGTGTGGAGTTCCGGGCTACCGGAATAGGTTGCCTGAGTCGACAATTTTAATTCTTTATAGGACCTCAACCCCTGGTAATCTTCAACATAAATGGGAATACTCCAGGTTTTTCCTGATAGAAGTGGTTTGCAGCTCAGGAGTCCATCAGAAGAAAGCTTGAATTCCTCAGGGAGGGCTGGTCTGTGAAAACGTATATTCAGCCCTTTGAAAATTCCTGTCGCATTAATAGCAGGAAAATAGGATTGCTCACGACTTCCGCCGGTTAGGCCTATCAGACAGGGAGTTGAAATCTTGTTCTGAAAATCCCCATAATAAAATTCGATCTGGCCATCCGGATAAAGTTTAGCGGCAAAATTCACATCCGATGTTTGTCCGTTGGTTGTTAAGGAAGCATTCCAGAATACCGTCACTTCGTCCGCATTTGAGGTATAGTAAACGCCGTCGAGGTATTCGGCATACTTGAACTCTGTGCTGTAAAAAGGAAATAGTGCTGTATTTAATCCGAGCATTTCCCGCAGATCATTTCCATAGGGAATGAACAGGTAATTTTGAACAAAAAGGATTCCGCCTTTTGAATTGATGGTCATTTCGCGGTATAACTTACCATGATAAGGGAAGTCGAAAGGCAGGGTGACCGTTTTCTTGTCAAAATTTTCACCATCAGGTAATATTTTATTTTCGACAGTGGTGGGCAATGGCGCTGAAAACTGTTCTTCAGTGAAAGTGTTTTCAAGAGAATGCCATTTATACGGAGCTATACCTCCGGAAGCATTCATCTGTTCCTGATAGTTCAATCCGACTGTAGCGCTTGGTAATTGAGTGCTGGCTATCACCGGGGCATTAAAATCAGGCGAAAGAACAACGGGAAGTGCCATGAATGGCTGATTTATGGGGATGTCGCGTCTGGTGCCAAG
>CAIXHD010000549.1 GCA_903919065.1 uncultured Bacteroidota bacterium | reverse complement strand
ATTGGAGGTGATATTTCCGTATGGCGTGGATACCTGAATTTTTGGAACGGGCGGTCTATTCTCCTTCACCACGAAGAATTCCTTCACAATACTATTGGTCAACCCCAGCTGATCAGTAACCTTGAGGGTAACCGTTTGCATCCCGGCCGACCAGAACTGGTGTTTAAACTGGGGTTCTTTGAACGGACCGTACACCACCTCCGACTGAATATCCCAGGTGTAGGTAAATACTCTGGACTGATCGGTTTCATGATGAGTGGCCGAGGCATCCAGTAAAAAAGTGTCCTTTACCGTGGCCTCCTCTGGCGACCATTTAAAATCAGGAATAATACCATCATCGTGCAAATTTACCACAAGAAGCCGAGTCGCCGCCGTAGTTCGTCTCGTTGGATCTGTAACCAGAAGTTTCACTTCGTAGTTAGCCGCCTTTTTATACTTATGCTTTGCCACCGGATCAGAGCTGGGCTCTGTGTCCCAACCACCATCGCCCTCAAAATCCCATCTGAAAAGAAGTGTTGAAAAAGCATCCTCATCATCGAAAGTGGAGCTTGCATCAAATGTAAATTGCTTCATATAATTGCCCTCCGGCGGATCTACCTTAAAAGCGGCATGCGGAGCTGAATATCCCTGATCAACATGAATATTTTTATTTACCAGGATGCGCTGCCCGTCTTCGGTAAGAATTTCGGCCTTCACCGAATGCACTCCCTTTTTATAGAACCGATGGGTGACATTGGGATATGCTGTAAAAGAATCATCCCATATGGAGTCCTCGTTCAGGTTCCATCGGATATAAAACTCTCCATGTGTTTTTGGCAGATTAGGAACATCGATCCGGAAATCAAAAATCTGGGTCGTCAGGCCGCTATCGGGCTTCATGATCATCAGAACCTCAGGTTTCCAGGTTGAAGTATCTTTTTTGCATGACGGTACCATGATAATCAGAAAAATCATCAGAATTAAAAGGAAACCGGTAGCAAAGGACCTCCTCATTACTGGAAAATAAGGTTCTTACTGAAGACCTTGCCAATCTCCACATCCACCCAACCGCTGGTCCACCAGATCGTCAGTTTACCACCGGGAAATCCGGCATACAGACAGGAGTCAGCCTGACATGTGCAGGTAATTCCAGCCTGATAAAAATATCGCCCGGGAAGGAGTGTAAAGCGATAAATACTCTTATAATCAGACACATTCGCGGCATTGCAAAACTGTTTCTTATACAGGCTATCCAGTGATTTTGCCAGGCTCAGATCGACACGGTGCAGACCTTTATCGGGCAGGTTTAGTACCGGCATGGCAAAATTAAAATCAACACTGCCATAGGTCTGGCTTTCGATCACTTTACCCGGATCCGTTCCCGGGTCATCAGGGTTGCAGGAACCGATTGCACAAAGGAACGCCAGTATAAGTAATCTGAATATCTTCATGTTAACTCCCTTTGCTGTCTTTAAAATTAAGTGCTGCAGTTTTTGCATTTCGGGCAAGCTCGTCGATAGTCACAAAGGAAAGCGCAAGGTTCGGCACCCTGACAATGCTCCTCGACGAGAAAATTCCCAGTCCGTTGCGCATATTGGAATACTCACTGAAGTTGGTAAAGTTTGATCCGGTTTCCACCCCTGCCCGGTAATGAAATCCAAGATCGATACCCCCCGAGATCATAATAAACTCCACCGAGATCACTTCACGAACGATACCGGAAACCACCGGAATATTTTTAGCCATCGCATCATAGAATGCAGGGCCACCCATGGAATATTCCTGCATCTGGTCGGTCTTCAGGTCGAAAACACCGCCGCTCGAATAATCGGCCGAATTGAACTCCTCCCCCATAGCGGAGGAATCGCGATAATTTATTCGGAAAATCATTTCATAAACACCCGTATTCACTCCCGGCGACCAGCGAATAATGAATGGCTGTGCGGGTTCGAAATTTATTTTTCGTATTGATAAAGGCAGTGGGTCAACAATATCAGGTACACCATGAACCATGATTTTAGCTGAAACCATTTTATCCAGATCCGGGAAATAAACATAGAGCTGATAGGATTTCCCGGGACCAGGCTTAAACGCGGAGGAATAAATCCTGAGATTGGTTACCGGGAAAAAACCTGAATCCTTTTTAATAAAGGTATCAGGAACGAAGCGGTAAGTATTTCCCTTTACATCGCCGGTATACTCTTCGATATAAACCTCATGCGTAATATTCCATATGGTTGAATCAGCATCGGGCGGAATTCTCACATCGGCATTTCCCCCCTGATAAGAGCGGCCGATCCGGATATATTGAATGGAATCAGACGGATTAAGCAGACAATACACAACCGGAACTGGCTGACCCTTAGTATATATATCAACGTCCTCCGTACAAGCGACAAAAATCAAGATCAGAATAATCGGAAGGAAAAATCGTCCGGGTGACATCTTCAGATACTGTTTATGCGGGGGGGCACGATCAAAGGTACGAAAAAGATCGTGACACGAGACACGAGACCCGGAAGAATGCAGGGGAGGGACCCGCGGGTCATCCCTCCTGAAAAGTGGCATTGGGTAGTGGACGGCATTAAGATAAACGTAAATTAGTAGTTAAATCAATTTCACTCAATTCGATGAAACATTTCCGACTGTTCATCCTTTTTCTAATGCTTGCTCTTGTTGCATCATGCAACAAGGACACCATGCCGGTATCGCACCGCCAGACTGAGAAGAACCTGCAGGCGACGATCGACACGCTGATGAAT
>CAIXHD010000548.1 GCA_903919065.1 uncultured Bacteroidota bacterium | reverse complement strand
GTAATCAGTAATCAGTAATCAGTAATCAGTAATCAGTAATCAGTAATCAGTAATCAGTAATCAGTAATCAGTAATCAGTAATCAGTAATCAGTAATCAGTAATCAGTAAGAAAATCTATTAACTGATCTCTGGTCATTTTGAAATTCCTATACATTGGATTAGGCGGACGTAGACCACAACTTTAATTGGGTATATGCCTCATGAAACAGTTAATCATCGCACTTATATTTTTTACCACATGCATTTCCTTGATGTCTGCGGCTTTATCCGAAACTGGGAAATCTAAGCCGGATTATTACCGAGCACTTGTATTATATGACGCTGAAAACCCGGCTGAGTCGGATGAGGGTGTTAAGGCAATCCAGGCTAAAACTGAGGATAAGATAAGATCCCTCAATCTTTCAGTCAGGAAGATTGAGGTAACCGATAAAGCCAATATTGACGAGAAGACGGCTGAAGTGCTGAAACTCCTGAAACCTGAAAAATTGCCTTACACAATAATTTATTTCCCCGAGAATTCAGATGTTGAACATCCTTTATGGACTGGCCATATGACTTCGGATGATGCCGATATCATAGGGGATTCGCCGGCACGGAGGGAAACAGCGAGAAGATTGCTTAAAGGCGAATCTGTTGTCTGGCTTTTAATTGAATCAGGAGTTGAGTATAAGGATTATAGAATCCTCAAATTGCTTTCCGAGGAAATGAGCAAAACGGCTATAATAAGAATATCCCGAGAAGATGCAGTTGAGAAAGTATTATTGAATATTCTCAGTAATATTGAACCTGAAATAATGAGTGTCAGCAATGAACCGGTGCTTGTCCCGGTTTATGCGGGTGGCAGGATTCTGAATATTTTTTCAAATGATGAAATCAACAGGGAAAATATAAAAAATACAATTGAACTGTTTTCAGGCGGCGGTATTGACAAAGCAAAAAGGCCGAATCCAGGGACAGCGCTGCTTTTATCGGTGAACTGGGAAGGATTCATAAATCGGAAATTGTCCATTGATATAGAACTTCCTGCTCTCAAGAATTACGACAGCGATTTCAGTCAGCAAAACGTTTTTGCAGATGAAAATCCGCCTGCGTCTGATCTGCCCGCAGTATCGATAACTGCTGATGACGGGCAAGCTGTGGCCGCAAAGCCCCCTTTCTCAATGCGGATGATAAACAGCATTCTGATTTTAATTATCGGCTCACTGATACTGCTTTTCTTTGCTGTAGTCTTGAGGGCAAGGAAATAGATCTGGTACGGCATTGTGTCTTTATTGAAGTTTCCGGGTTAAGCCTTATATTCACAACTATGGATAAATTCGGATGCATGAAATGAAAAACCTGACGACAAGCATATATACTTTTGAAGACCTCATAGGAGGGGATTTCCTCTACGTGGACAAGACGGAAAGCCTGTGGAAGTTGTTGGAGCCGTCCAAAGGCATTTATTTCCTTTCCCGGCCCCGGCGCTTCGGGAAGTCGCTGACCTTGTCCACGCTGAAAGCCGTTTTCCAGAACAAAAAACATCTTTTCAAAGGCCTCGCACTGGAAAGTAAACCTTATTCCTGGAAAGAATATCCGGTCATACATATTGACCTTGGGAATTGCGAATCATCTGACGCTATGCACTTGAGCCAATATCTGATTGAAACTGTTGATGCCATTTCTCAGTTTTATGGACTTACATTGACCCGGAGCGGTGTTTCCGGCAGATTCACGGAATTGATAGAAAAATTGGCCGCACCTGTCGGGAAAATTGTTATCCTCATAGACGAATATGATAAGCCGATTCTGGACAATGTGGTCAAGGCAAATATCGAAAGTATCCGGGAAGTCCTGGAGAACTTTTATTCCGTGGTCAAGGCGACCGAACCATATCAGCGTTTTGTGTTGCTTACGGGCGTCAGTAAATTTGCAAGGGTGTCTGTTTTTTCGAAGCTGAACAATCTCACCGACATCACGATGGATGCGCGTTACGCCACAATGTTTGGTTACACGCAGAAGGAGTTTGAGGAGAATTTTGCGGAGTACGTTGTGCATGTCTGTCGGGAACAGAAAGTGGATAAGGCGGAGTTACTGGCCAAACTGAAACTCTGGTATGACGGCTATAGGTTCCATCAGAATGCCGAGCCGGTATATAATCCGGTGTCCATCGGCAAATTCTTCGAATCCGGCGGCGAATTCAAAAACTTCTGGTTCGAGACCGGTACGCCGAGCTTCCTGCTCAAGCTGGCGAAAAAACAGCAGTTCGACTTTGAAAAGGAACTGTCACAACCGGTGAGTGAACTGGCCTTCGCCTCCTATGAGATTGACAAGTTGGAGACTTTGCCATTGCTTTTTCAAACAGGATATTTGACGATAAAGGCCACGACGCAAGTAATGGAACGCACACGTTACTTCCTTGATTTTCCGAACAAGGAGGTCGAG
>CAIXHD010000547.1 GCA_903919065.1 uncultured Bacteroidota bacterium | reverse complement strand
GAATACAATCCCTTGCTGGAAATTAAGGACCATTACCCAAAATTCGTTGTCACCATGGATGATGACTGGCACGATAACATACAGGGGATACGGCATAAACATATTGCCGACTTTCTGCTTATGGATGAACTTATTTAACCCACCATAAAATGTTTTTTATAGTATCAAAACTCGCGGCGTTCATTACCGATCCGGTTATCTGGATCCTCCTCTGTTTTGTTCTTGCTTTTTTCCTGAAACGAAAACTCTGTAAGAGAATATTTCTTTTTACCGCGATAGGCCTCTTTCTTATATTGGGCAACGGAGCCTTTATCAGCCGGGCCGAAGTACGCTGGTCAAAGGATGTTGTTTTTCCTATAGATACTACCCGTGTTTATGATTATGCCCTTATCCAGGGAGGCTTCGGCGATTACAACTGGGTGACCAAAAAGACGCAGGTTTTCGAGGAGGCCGAGCGATTGATCGAGCCGGTCCGGTTATATCGCATGGGAAAAGTCAAGAAGATATTTGTTACCGGCGATGGATCCTTTGGCAACAAAAAATACCCCGAAGCCAAGGTGGCCTTTATAAATTATCTGGTCAGTCTGGGAGTCTTTGAATCGGACATTGTGCTCGAGCCCAAGGCTAGGAATACGCATCAGAGCGCGGCCGAAACAAGAAGCATACTAGGTGAGGAGCTGAATAAAAGGGATAATGGGATAGGAGGTGAGGAGGTTAGTTTAAGGAATAGTTTGTTGGTGACCAGTGCGATACATATGAAGCGGACTGTCAAATGTTATCGTAAATTGGGGATGAATCCGGTGCCCTACGCCACCTCCGTGCCAATCCCCTACAAACTCGACATCACCAACTTCAACCTCGGCTCCGTCAACCTCTACCGCTGGCAAAAGCTTTTCCACGAATGGGTCGGCATGGTTACCTACAAGGTTGTGGGCTACATTTAACTAGTTGTACCCACCCCTGCCCTCCCTGAAACAGGGAGGGTGTCAGCATTGATGTTGCTTTTCAGCTCCTCAGCTATTAAACTTCTCACCATCTTTTTTTGCTCATTTTTTGGATATTAAGTTGAAAGGTATAAATTTGCTATCCGGAAACGCAAAGCCACGCAGGCACTAAAACCTGCTGAACACTGTACCTGAGGCTCCACGCCGCTGCAATATTGAAAAGACATTCGGAAGGGAAGAACTAAATCGTTTACGATTTGTTTATGTTCTTTTAATAAATTTTTAACAAAAGCGAGTAGAAATACTACTCAAATACGTTATATTTGTTTGACGAATGCTAAAACTGACCACAACATATTACTGGTACGCACTCTACTGCATGAGCAGGCAGGAAAAGGTGGTTCATGCCGACCTCACCGAGGACGGATATGAGTCGTACCTGCCCCTTCAGAAGATCCGGCGCAAGTGGTCCGACCGCTACAAGTGGGTGGAAGAACCGATGTTTCGGTCATATGTTTTCGTTCGTGTCAGCAGCCGCGAGTACTTCAAGATTTTACAGCATCGTGCTGTTATGAAGTACATCAGTTTCGGCGGCAAACCAACTATTGTACGCGATAACCAGATGGAATCCCTTCGCCGTGCATTAGGCGAAAATGTCGACTTTACCATCACCAGCGATCGTTTTAAAACCGGTCAGCCGATACTCGTAACAGCTGGTCCCATGTGTGGCTGTTCAGGCGAGATTATCCGCTATGCCGGCAAAAAAAGTCTGTTGGTGCGTATTGGTGAAACCGGCTACTCAATGGTAGTTCAAATGCCAGCCGCCTTTCTCGAAAATGCAACCTGCAACCTGCAACCTGCAACTATTATCGTTTAGGGTTGTTTGGCATAAAATATTCCACCGATAACAGTACCCGGAATGGGACTGAGGTGGCGAAGCTGTAGGAGGTGACGAATTACAGGTGACGGTTGACAACTGAAGATCAATATTTTACACTCTTTTCATTGACAAATTTGCAAATTAACTAATCGTCACATTATAGTGGATTTTCAACCCATAATTGATTTCATAAAAACGCTTTATCCTGGCAAGGATCCAATTGTTCTGCATGAACCACAGTTCACCGGCAACGAAAAGAAATATGTACTTGATTGCATCGATAGTACCTATGTTTCCAGCGTCGGGAAGTATGTAACTTTGTTCGAAGAGAAAGTGGCCGAATTTCTCTCTCTTCCCGATACCCGATACCCGATACCCGATACCAAATCAGAACCTTTATTTTGTGTAGCAACGGTGAACGGCACCGCTGCCCTGCATCTTGCATTGATTGCAGCAGGGGTGAAAGCCGGTGATGAAGTCATCACACAACCGCTTACCTTCATTGCA
Organism: uncultured Bacteroidota bacterium; assembly: GCA_903919065.1. Lineage (GTDB taxonomy): Bacteria > Bacteroidota > Bacteroidia > Bacteroidales > UBA12481 > UBA12481. The sequence continues at coordinate 1,089 of CAIXHD010000547.1, read as the reverse complement.
ACCGCAAATCCTATTGTATACATTGGAGCTAAGCCTGTTTTCATTGATGTAGATCCTGATACCCTCGGCATGAGTCCGATGGCTCTACGAGCTCTTCTTAAGTCACTTGTCACTCGTCACCGGTCACTTCCTAAGGCATGCGTACCCATGCATACCTTCGGGAACCCATGCCGTATTGATGAAATAGTTGAAATCTGTAACGAATATGGCATTCCTGTTATTGAAGATGCAGCAGAAAGTATCGGAAGTTACTATAAGGGGCAGCACACAGGAACTTTTGGATTAATGGGCACCTTAAGTTTTAATGGAAATAAAACCATTACCACAGGCGGTGGTGGGATGGTTGTAACCCGCAACCTGCAACTTGCAACCCGTCTTAAGCACTTATCAACCCAGGCAAAAATTCCGCACCCATGGGAATTTGCCCACGATGCCATAGGTTACAACTATCGGCTACCCAATATAAATGCAGCTTTAGGAGTTGCCCAGATGGAAACTATCCATGAGAAACTCGAATCCAAAAGACAGTTGGCCAAGAAGTATGCAGATTTTTTTAGTACAATCGGCATCCAAACCATTCAGGAAATCCCTGGGGCACAATCCAATTTCTGGCTCAACGGCATATCTTTTAAAAACAGACAACAGCGCAACGAGTTTCTTCAATTAGCTGTCAACCAAAATGTTCATTGCCGGCCAGCCTGGGAACTGTTGCCTACCTTAGAAATGTACAAGCAATACCAATGCGAGGATATCCCAAACGCACAACGCATTAGCGACACCATAGTAAACATACCAAGCTCTCCTATAAATTAAGTCCTGATGTTGCTCTTTTTCATTGTCACATTAGCACATTAGCACATTAGCACATTGAATATGTTAGATACACTCGTTACATCGAAAACCCGCCTAAAGCTCATACTTAAATTCTTCCTGAATCCGGGTAGCAGCGCCTACTTGCGCGGACTCGCCGAAGAATTCGGAGAAAGCAGCAATGCGGTCCGACTGGAGCTCAACCGTTTCGAAGATGCGGGGCTCCTGGAGTCGGAAGCCAACGGCAATAAAAAATTGTACCATGCTAACCAGAAACAT
>CAIXHD010000546.1 GCA_903919065.1 uncultured Bacteroidota bacterium | reverse complement strand
TTATCCTATTTTTCTGACTTATTCCTAATTTTTGCCTTCTGCCCTCTGCCCTCTGCCTTAAGTTTAAAGTACATTAAAGCTTTGCTCTTTCAGTTTTTCGAGTTCATCTTTCATCTCAACAACAATCCGCTGGATTTCCGAATCGTTGGCTTTGGAACCGATCGTGTTGATTTCCCGGCCGATTTCCTGAGAAATAAATCCAAGCTTGCGGCCTGGAGATTCTTCAGTATCCAACGTTTCAAGGAAATAATCGCAATGATTTCCAAGGCGGACCATTTCTTCATTAATATCAAGTTTCTCGATATAGTAGATCAATTCCTGTTCGAAGCGGTTCTGGTCAACCTTAATTCGCTCTACAATGTCTGCAAGTGCGTTACTCATTCTTTCGCGCAACCTTTCGATTCGATTTTTTTCAATGGCCCTGATCCGGGTTACCCCTTCCATAATCAGACGTATCCTGGTTTTAAAATCCTCGCCTATTGATCTTCCTTCCTGCAGCCTGAACTCTTCGACCAGCCCGATTGCCTGCTTAATGGTCTCAAATAGCTTAGACCATTCAGCTTCGTCAAAATCTTGTTTATCCACTTTGATTACATCCGGAAGACGCATGACCAAAGGAAGAAGCACATCGTTACCCGGCATCTTAATGGTGGGTTCCATTTGATTCAATTGCTCGAGGTAATCTGCAATAATAGCTTGATTTATAGAAACATTGCGTTCGTTACCTGTTGATTCAAACCAAACGCTGACCTCAATTTTTCCACGCTGTAAAGTGCGGCTGAGTTCATTTCTGACTTGGTTCTCCCCTTCACGGTATAAAGCGGGTAATTTAATGTACAAGTCTGCCTGTTTGCTGTTCAAACACTTAACCTCAACATTTACTGTCCTGGAACCCAGGTCAGCAGTGACTTTTCCGAATCCGGTCATCGATCTGATCATAACTTCATTTGTGTTTAGTGCAAAGTTAGCAGAATGAGTCGATTCAGTTGTTAGAGCCGGATGATTAACTTTGGCAAAAGAATTGTTAAGGGTTTTTATAGGAACGCCATGAAAAGAATATTCTATTTTTTGATTTTAATAGTTGGGGTAAGCCTGCTGGCTACTCCTGTTACCAATGTAAAGATCGATAAGAAGATCTGGATCAGGATTGACTCTCTCGAAGGTCAGGGATTGTACCGATCAGCTTTGTTATTGGTTGACAAGGTATATTCCCAGGCAAAGACAGAGACAGATCCATCTGCTGAAATCAAGGCGCTAATTTATAAGCTAAAATATATTCAGCAACTGGAGGAGGATGGGCAACTTGCAGCGATCAGTTTTCTGGAAAAGGAATTGCCTGACCGGAGAATCGTACAGGGTTCACTGAAATACAGTATGATGGCTGAATTGTACTACCGCTACTTTTCTGCAAATCGTTGGCAGATCAGTCAGAATCCGATAGAAGAAAAGAGTGCTGATCAGCCTGTTAAGAAATGGTCGCCCGAACGCTTTTATAAAATTAT